>NZ_JBYCKN010000206.1:0-5174 GCF_057473405.1 Sulfobacillus sp. TH-112 | reverse complement strand
GATGTGCTGAATTTTACCGGCACGGATGTGGTTCTTGGGATGCCCTCTGCAGGAGCCTACATGGCGGTGAATTTGCTCACAGGACACCCCATCGTGAGCGTACGAAAAGTCGTGACCCTCAAAGGGTATTCCGGACTCACGGGCCCGGCCCACATCCTCGGGTTGGCTACCACCACCTATCCTATCGACATTCCTTAGGGATCGGGTCATTGACGGCAAGCAAACTTAGGAGCCATGGATAATCGATCAAGTCAACAAGACCGGCCCGCATACGCTACGATAGTGTTTCGGTCTTTCGCGTGTCCTGCCACGCTGAGACGCCGATGTGAAGGCGCACCCCCCCCCCCGAAGAATCTTTAAGCGAGGAGCGGATTCCCAATTTATTCCAATTTATTTCCCATGGGTGCATCTGTAGAGGAAAACTGCTACACCCAATACAGGCCCCCTTCTGCGAGTGAATTGAAGGGGTGGGGACAGCGAATATATTTGAAACGGTTTTGCTTGGTATTGGTCTCGGGGTATAAAAATTGGACTATGTGCAAAATGTGGTGGGATTTCCTCTTTTATTGGGTCAATCGTCCGTTCTCTAGCACGACCGGCCAAGGTTGAAATATGCGGTTCGTATTAACGGCATCGGTGTCGACGCGGTAAATAAGACGGTAAGGCGGCACGATGAGTTCGCGAAGTTGCGGATCGGCTAGCTCGGGCACCTGTCACCCACGGTGCGAAAGAAACGACAGAGCTCGGCCGGCCGCGAGAATTCCCATTATCAGCGCCACCGCATAGTGAGTGGGGCGAATCACGCTCAATGTAGTCGGCAGCAGCTTCGAGGTCACCCAAGGCTGCCATGCTCCAGTTTACTTGTCGGTCCATTGGGCCATCCGCCGCTCCACCTCTTCGTGGCTCCCCACCCGGCCGGCGCGCACATCCGCGAGACCCCGCTCCACCTTCTGCTGTAAGTACAGGCGATACTGGACGTCCTCAAACGGTGCAGTCATCCGGCAGACGCTCCATCAATTCATGCAGCCGTTCTTTGGTGCTCCCCATCGCCCAAATCCCTCCTAACATGCCCGCAATTGTTACTCTCAGTGTATATCGACAAACTCAACGGTCATAGAGGTCATCGCGTGTCCCATAGGGCCATTCGCCATGCAGTCCGAAGTCATAGCCCTTGGACAAGCGGGCCATTAAACGAGCCGCGGCCGAACGCTCAGGCGTCCAACGCTTTAAGGTCTTCTGAACGAAAGGCAACGCTTCATCGGGCATGCCATCGATGATCTGCTTCAACTCTTCGCGAGTCGCCATCGGCCATCCCTCCTTGCCCATATTATTGCGGATGGGCTGGTCATCACGACCCAATAAACAATAACTGTCAAAAAATTATGCTAAATCGCTAACTGACCCGAATATGCATTAAGAACCCCCGACTCATGCAGCTATTCCAAACACATTTTGCACAATACAGCGGATCTCTCCAAAGGCCCAATCCACCACGTTTTGCAAAAAACAGGGCAACTCCGTCAGGATGAAGCAGAAGACCATCCAACCATAGATTGCAAATAGCCAAAAATTGTGGCAGGACTTCTGGGATGGTCCGCGCTACAGCCACTCGCTAATCTAGGGTGCTTTCAGGGAGCCACATCGTCATCACACCTCCCCGGACCAGCTGATGGAGAGATAAACGGGGTGCATACGTACGATGAGAAGGAACGGTGATCATGCGTGTCTTGGGCATTACGCGGTTATCAACACTTGTTCCCTGGCCCTTAATTCTTCGTTCACAAGAACAAATTAACTCCTCCCCATATATACGGTTAGTTCTACCACGACCTATCAACCATCTCCGTCGTATGCATTCCATGGACTCTCACGATCCTCTAGAGAATCCCCTCATTATAAATAGGTTGGACTATTGTCGCGTCCAAATGAATATGTCCTAGCGGGAGGGATGCGACATGAAGACAGGGATGCGGCTATCACGACGGACCGCTGGATGGTTAGTGGCTATTTTCGCAGCGCTGGTAGTTATCCATTATGCCTACAACACCAGTACCAGCGGCTTAGCAAGAACGGTGATGGGCCAGCCGGCCATTGCGGTGGCTTTAAGGGGAGAAATTACCGAGCTTAATAATCATCAAATGACCGTGACCCTGGAAGACCCCCACGGGGATCTGACGGAACTATCACGAGAAATTACCTTCTCAGACCACACTAAATTCACAGCGCCGGGTCATCCTGTAGCAGTAGGTCAAGCAGGACTCAGCTACCTCAAATCTGGCTACCGCGTCTCGGTCAGCGGGCGCGGCACGACGGATAATGGCATTGAAGCCCAACTGGTGGAAGTCAATTTCCCACCGCTGACAGGAACCGTCACCCACATTGACCGAGGCCAACTCACCATAAAGGTATCGGGTCAGAGCGCACCCGCTCAGATTGAACTCACGTCACACACCGCTTTTTTTATGCCGGATGGCGACATCCGTGGACTGGCTCCGGGAGTGATGGTACGGGTTTTTGTGGTTCCAAATGCCACCGCCAATTCTGGTCTGACCGCCGTCACGGTCATGGTAAAAAGCACCTCAACACATTCGGCTTAAGAGCCTATCTCCGTTGGTTATCTCATTCTCCTCACAACATGGCTGGAAGCCTAGACGAGCGCTAGGCTTCCTAGGAGAATTTCCGATTTAATAGTATGATGAAACGGTTTAAATGGACGGTGTGTCAAATTGAGGTTTGCTTCCCACGTCCCTTTGATCTATTCTTATAAGTATGTATAACCTGCCCCATTTGTCTCATGGATGCAGGCGTGGTTTGGTGCTGATTATAGTCGACTATGGAGGAATTGTCCGTGTTTAAGATCTTCCCTCAATTTGAAGAGGACCGATTGATCCGGTTGTTTCATAAAGGGGTCAAGGCTCAGTGGACCGTGGATGACGTGGAATGGGAACAGCCTTTATTGATGCAGGATGACCAATCCCGGGCATTAGCTCACATGCTGACGCCGGTCTATCTCGGTGAGCAGTCGGCGATGATTGGCGCAAGTGTGGTATTGCCGCAGATGGCGGCAGCGGGTGAAACCACCTCGCAAATTTATCTTAGTAGCTTTCTTATGGATGAGGCGCGCCATTTTGAAGTCTTAACGCAGTTGTACCGCCGGCTAGAAGAAGACCCTTTAAACATCCGGCAAATGCCGGCTATGTTGCGCTATCATAATCGGCTCCGTAAGGGAGATCGTGTTGATTGGGTATGGGGTATTTTAATCTCCGATGTGTTTGCCAAGAACTTTTATCAAATTTTTTCGCGCTCTCAGCCTGATGCCTTATTTGGTAGTTTGTCCACTCGTATTCTACAAGACGAATCCCGTCATCAAGCATTTGCCGAGCACTATCTGAAGCAGGCTCTTCCGTCACTGGACCAGGGCAGGTTGCAATCTCTACGTCGAATGAAGGACGACCTCTTGGGTACCATGGATAACATGTACGACCATTTATTAGATGATGCCAAGCGACTGAATATTGATGGGCGCTTGTTTCTCGATGATCTGCGCGCAGAAATTGAGCACAAGGCGGATCGCATCGGCCTCAATCGTGATCATCATGATGACAACAACGCATCAGTAAAGCGGGTTTTTCAAGGTATTGGTGAGGGTATGAATAAAGCGGCGCAAGATATGAGTACCAAGTTTAAAGCTCTTAAGGCGTCGCGTTGCGACACCTGTTTCGTAGCGCTCCTATGTCAGACTCGCCTCATTAAGAGCGCACGGTGCGTCTAGCGGGGATTGGACCGATGTCCACCCCGTTCTAGATGAGCACGAAAGAAGTTTTCACTGCCATGGCTGGCCATCGATGCAGACGCTGAAATCTCCAATGCGAGAGCCGCGGCGGCTGCAATCTGGGCCAGTCTTTGTGCTGAACCCGCTTGTCCTTGGCACCCCAAAATATTCAGATATGTTTCGGCATAAGGAAGAGAGGTGCCTCCGCCAACGGTTCCTACTTCGATGCCGCCAAGCTGAAGCGTGAAGGCCGCGCCCTCCGGCATCTGTTGGATGGTGGCGTGGGCCATGCTACTGGTGGCCACCATGCCTAAATCTTGGCCGGTTGTTAAAAACAGCGCTGCAATCGCCGACGCAGGAGTAAAGGCAAATGATTGCATGCCACTGGCATTAGATCCGTGTAAGCCCGTCCACTCTAATTGCTTTAACTCATCGACAGTCGTGTTTAAGTATCGCTTTAACTGTTGATGCGTCAGCGTCACCTGGGCCATCACAGTTTTTCCGTGACCGCCATTGTAGTGCTCGTGGCTGGGTTTCTTGTCTCCACCCATATTAGCCTCAAGGAAAATATTCAGGATACGCCAGGGGTGATTCTCGGTCTGTCGAACAATTTGCCGATTGAGAGCATACGCATTCCGGGTAATCATGTTCGGGCCACAAGCCTCGCCAGTATAAAAGCGATACAGCAAGTGGCAAACTGACCCCACCAATTGGGCATCAATTCTCAAGAGGCGCGCATGGCGCGATACATCAGGCACGGTTTGTCCAGGTTTTAAGGCTTTGTCTGGATGCGCCGCATCATTTAGCCAATCAATCAACTCATCGCGAGTGGATAAAATCCAGTCATAAAATGCCTTGGATTCCGCACCGGAATGGAAGACAAAAGCAGAGTCGCGCGTCATCATGTCGTTAAGGACGTAGGTCTTTACGCCTCCCGCCCGATTTAACACGTGAATCCCTCGCTGCATGGACACGGATAGTCCACCTTCGGTATGGGCTAGCGGTATGTATACGTTGTCTGCATAACGGGATGGCTCGATAAATTGATCATCTTGCCAAGCATATCGTCCCAGATCAATGTGCATCGGTCCCACAATCGATACTGGCATGACTACTTGGGCGGTCAATGACTCTTGGAAAGCCGACAGACGCTCTGGCGCGACGCTCCAATCAAATATCCGCTCGTCCTCTGACCGCCATTGAGGCAATTCGCGAAGTATGTTTTGGCGCTCCTCGATAGCTTGCTTGTGATTCCGGTGTGACCAACGACGATCCGTCATGAGGATCCTCCTGTGCCTATATGTTAAAAGCCCGCTCCACGGAGCGGGATAAAAAAATGGGTCGGCACGGCCTGATGATCCCAGTCCCCTGCGGGACCAGTAGTCTCAGCGTACGCGAGGGG
>NZ_JBYCKN010000205.1:0-4332 GCF_057473405.1 Sulfobacillus sp. TH-112 | reverse complement strand
GTGACTCACCACGGGAAACTCAATCGCGACGATAAGGTCATCCTCAAGAAGCGTCGTCATATAATACCCTTGAAAGAAGTCTTCGGCCGCGATCTGCCGCTCGCCTTGCGAATTTTTCACCACGATTGATGCTTTCAGTGCCACCAATGCGGCGGGTAATTCGGCAGCCGGATCAGCGTGTGCCACGCTTCCCGCAATCGTACCTCGATTGCGAATCGCCCAATGACCAATATGTCGAGCCGCTTGAGACAAGACCGGCAAGTGCTGGCGAATGACAGGATCGTGTATTAGCTCTTCATGTCTCGTGAACGCCCCCACCCGCACTCGATGGCCACTGACTTCAATCCCTCGCAGCTCACTGATGGCACTAATATCCACCAATGTGGCGGGTCGACTAAGTCGAAAGTTCATCAGCGGAATAAGGCTCTGGCCCCCCGCAAGAATTTTGGCATCGTGGTGGGCGCGCAATCCTTCAAGTGCGTCGTCCACGGTCTCGGCCCTAACGTATTGAAATGCTGCTGGTTTCATCGTATTGTCCCCTTTGTCTGGGCCCGTGCCCACAAAATCGCTTGTCCCATGCGTCTTTATCCATAGCCTAATCGCCAGGCAATTTCAAGTAAATCGTTAGGAGTGGCACCCGCAGTCATGGAAGAAACATACTGTCTCGCGATCTTTAACGCCCGTGTCCGGGGCTCAAAGGATTTTGTCACCATGAGTGGATTCACCCACACCATCTCACGAGCGCGAAGCGCCATCGTATGTAGTGCCTGGTCTAGCTCTTCAGCTCCCCCGACGTCCCATCCGTCACTAATAATGAGAATCGCGGTCCGGGTCCCCAAGCGAGCCTGGCCCGACTCATCGTACCACTTGCGAAAGGCCCGCCCCATGGCCGTTCCACTCCCCCACAACCCTATCTCATTATACAAATCACGGACCGCATCTTCATAGCGCCCATGGAGATAAGGGGTGAGGTCCGCCGTTTCGGTACCAAATGCATAGATGGAAACCTCACGATGCTTAGCCGCCATTTGATACAGCCAAGGAAAATACCACGCGACATAATTCGCCATCGACCCCGAAACATCCCAGAGCACCACCAACGAACCTGGCCCACGCGGTTCACGACGCCATACCATCTGTCCATCAGCATGGCCTCGCTTCGCCCAACCGCGAATGGTGTCTCGCCAGTTCACCTGGTAGTGACGCCCTACATGCATCCCATGGCGCACGATACGGGGCAAATCAAGGTCACGTCCGCGGACATGATTCAACCACGCAGGCATCGTCTCCGGCAAACCGGCATTAATGGTGTGCCCGGGAGCGCGACTCGCGCGAACTGCCCCTAACATCGTATCGTCGATCGCGGCATCCTCAAGGCTCTCATCTTGTAGTCCCCGCCTGGGTGCCTCGCGGTCGTCCGGAAGCGGAGATAGTGACTCTGCGTCTTCCAGTCACGTTTCCGGGGCGACCAACTCATCTATTCGCTCTCTGACCCGTCCCAAGTCCATAGCATCTTTAATCACCAATCCTAGGGTGCGGCCCACCCAATCCGCGGTCCAATGCTCTAAGTGCGTGATTTCGGCGGCCTGAGCCCAATCGATGGTTTCCGAGAGTCCTGGCGGCTTAAGAAGATTCCATGACCGCAACCGCGTTACGGCTTTGACAATTTCCATGCGAATGTCGCCCGATAAACGGCTCACGTGATAGGACACCACGGCATTTTCTCGGGACTGATCCGGCCAATCCAAGAACAAGTACACGCAGCGTCGGCGCAATGCATCCGACAGCGGACGTTGTCGATTGGAGGTCAATATGGTGATCGGAGCCCGGGCGGCTCGCATGGTGCCGCGCTCCGGAATAGAGATCTGATAGTCGGATAAGTACTCCAATAATAAGGCTTCGAAGGCTTCATCAGCGCGATCCACCTCATCAATTAACAAAATCGATTGTGGACTTTGAATCGCCTTCAATAGGGGGCGTGCCAAAAGAAACTGATCGTCAAAGGGGTTGATATCACGGTTTTGGGTCAAACTGGCCCACTGGGCGTTGTAGTTCCAATCATAGAGGGCTTCGCTGGCCGAAAGGCCCTCATAGCAGGATAAACGAATGACGTCTACGCCGAGCCCTTTGCCTAAGGCATAGGCCAGCGCGGTTTTACCGCTGCCAGACGGTCCCTCAATTAATAACGGGCGCTGCAACTTTTGAGCTAATTCCACCAAGAGCGTTGTCTCGTCATTGGGCAAATAATCTCCCCGGCGTAAAAGGGCGTCATACGACTCGTGTACTGCTGTCACTAAACCCCTCCTCAGGATGCGATGCGATTGCACCGCATAAATGGGAAACTGTCCCAAAGGTGGTCCAAGACGTTTCGAGTCTTAGTGTGACAATATAAACCGCCGAAATCAAGTAAGCTCCCAATGATATCCTAGCCAGAAATCCCGCCTGGACGGCTTCTCCGACGATTTTGCAAACGAAGCCGCCGCGATTCAGTTAAGTACCGTACTCCGGGCGGATACAATTTCACTAGGACTGCCTGAGGAATAATCACCTGTAAATTTCCGCATAACGTACACTGCCGTCCTTTCACCACCGTCACCGACGCCTGCTCACTTTCCACGGTTAAAGGACCCGTGGCCACAATATCATCCGAACCACATACCGGGCAACGCTCTTCCATTAAAAATCCTCCTCGACAAGTCAGACTGTACGCTTGGGCGATACCGTGCTATTCACAGTCCGCGTACAGCTATCTTCTCGAACACGATCACCGATTCCTTCTGGCAATACCTAGTTATCCACATTTTTTAAACAACCTTATCCCCAACATATCCACAATGTTCGACAGTGGAATAGTCGAATTGCGTCAAGCCTTTCTATACACCAGACGCCCTCCCACAATGGTCGCCATCACTTGAAGACCCGCAAGGTCTCTGTGGACAAGTCTCTCTCCCGGATGTTGTTCCCAAATGGTGATGTCACCCCAAAGGCCTTCGGCAAGTCGCCCACTGGGACGGCCATCTATCTGGGCAGGCGTAGCCGTGTAGGCATCAAACGCCTCTTGAGGAGTCAGGACTTGGTGAGGATGCCAGGCCGGATCCTCCCCTTCGGCCCCATGCACCGCTGCCCACAGTCCTAAGGCAGGATCCATGGTCACAATGGGCCCGTCTGAACCGAAGACCAGTGGGATGTTCGCGGTAACAATATCGCGGAATCGGAATGCCCGTTGCGCTCGATCTCCCCATAGACGATCGGCAATGGGGCGATCTACGAGCAAGTGCGCCGGCTGCATCGACAACGCCACACTCAGGGAGGTCAACCTCTCTAAATCATCATCGCGAATCAACTGAGCATGCTCGATACGACTCAACATCTCGGTGGTCGGTGTGATGCGGGCGAGGGCACTGACCAATTCATGCACCGCTTGATCGCCGATGGCATGCACCGCCGCTAAGAGCCCGGCATCAGAAAGTTCTCGAAGCCATCGTTCTAACTGTTCAGAGGTCATTAACGACTGACCGCGGTTTTGAGGATCAGAAGCATAGGGTTCAGTCATCCACGCCGTTTTCGATCCTAACGCGCCATCCATAAAGAGCTTCACACCCATCAGTCGAAGCTTGTCATTGCCGTAGCCTGCCCGAATACCGCGATCGGCCATGGTTTTTGCGAGGTCTTCGATCACAAAGACTTGCACCCGAATGGTCCTGTCCTCTTCCCGCATGCGCTGCAAGGCGTTCCACCCCGTGTGTCCCTCAATGGTAGTAACGCCAACCATCCCGAAACGATGGGCTTCGCGTATCGCTGTTTTCAGGTCCTCTTCGGATCGTGGGTCATCGAGACTTGCCAGCAGATCTTGAACCCAAAATGCCCCCTTTTCATGGATAATGCCCGTGAACTGACCATGGCTATCGTAATCCATTCCAGGAATATCGTCGCCCGTCCCACCGATCCGCTGATAAGCGAGTCCATTGATCCACACCGTGTGATGGTCAAGGCTAATCAGGGCCACCGGATGATGCGGTGCGACCCTATCCAATTGCCCCATATCCGGGGCCATATCAAACACCTCTCGATTAAATCCATGGCCAACAATCCATTCGCCCGGCCTGCACAACTGAGCACCATCGCGAACCCGGTGCAACACCTCATGACGACTCTCGGTGGCACCAAACCTCAACCGGCGTAGACTACGTCCATATTCCAAGAGATGTACGTGACTATCCCAGAGTCCCGCCGTCGCTACCCCACCTTCTAAATCCACCAGGCGGTCATCGCGCGATTTCTCGGTGAGCAATTGCTCGTCTCCAATCGCAACAATTGTCCCATTGGCATCAT
>NZ_JBYCKN010000204.1:0-18297 GCF_057473405.1 Sulfobacillus sp. TH-112 | reverse complement strand
CTCACCAATAACCGGGGTGGGATGCACGACGTGCTATGAAAAAAGGGGACGTGGGCTTTACTGTTTTATGCGACATGCCGTGCCCAACGCGCTCGGATCGCGAGCGATTACTCAGACGCCATCACGAATACTCCCAAATTCGAAGAATCCGTATTTTTTTTGAATCGCAAACGGCCTATTTGATCGATACTGTGGGCTGCGACAATTCCGCGGACGGATATTGCACAACAGACGCGCGCATATTAAGGTATCGTGAGTGATGTATAAAAAAGAGAGAGGTAGAAGAGCTGTCGCGAGAGGGTTTACTCACCCGACCGATTACTATCAAAAGACTCGGTGTGTCTTCTCGACATGGGTCTTTTAGGAGAAATTTTGACTGTGTTTCGCTAAAACCGGTGATAGTTACCGTTGCGAGAACGCTATCTATTTGATATCCTGTGTAAGGCGCAAGTGAGAATGTCCACTGAATGTCGTAGCGGTTATGCGCCCGTAGCTCAGGGGATAGAGCAGAGGTTTCCTAAACCTTGTGTCGGTGGTTCGAGTCCTCCCGGGCGCACCATGAATCTGATGGGTCAGGTAGAATCTTGGACATAAATCGGATAATGCACGTTGCCTTAGATGAGGCCGCATTAGCAGAGCAGCATGGGGATGTCCCGGTTGGTGCCGTATTAGTGGGTAGCGATGGAGCCATTATCGCGCGCAATCATAATCGACGCGAATCCAATGCGGACCCAACGGCTCACGCCGAAATGCTGGTCTTACGCGAAGCCGGGGAGCGACGTGGAGGGTGGAGACTTTCTGACGCGACTCTGGTCGTGACGTTAGAGCCCTGTGCAATGTGTGCTGGAGCCATTGTGTTAGCGCGTATCGAGCGCCTCGTTATCGGTGCGTTAGATCCAAAAGCGGGTGCGGTGGTCAGTGTATTTCAACTGCTCTCAGAGGGGCCCTTGAACCATCGAGTTGAGGTAGTGACGGGAATATTGACGGATCAAGCCTCGTTCCAATTAAAAAATTTTTTTCGTATGCGACGCGACAATTGAATAAGATTGATGGATACGGAGAGGTGTCTGAGCTGGTCGAAGGAGCCCGACTCGAAATCGGGTAGGCGGCTTAACCCCGTCTCGTGGGTTCGAATCCCACCCTCTCCGCCATGTGAATAGTGTTGGAGGGGTGGCCGAGTGGTTTAAGGCGCACGCCTGGAAAGCGTGTTGGTGGGCAGAACCTGCCTCGAGGGTTCGAATCCCTCCTCCTCCGCCATTTTGATTGATTCTTAGGCCATGGAGCTGCATCGATTGGGTCCCGCGCGGACAACTCCTGTGAACCCCGTCAGGCCCGGAAGGGAGCAGCGGTAAGCAGAATGGTTGTGGCGCCGCGGGAGTGCCTGATCGGTGCAGCCCTATGGCTTAATTTTTACACTCCGACGCGGTAAAATAGAAGTGAATCGGGTAGGGGGTGCATTGTGGCTCATCAAGCGTCGTATCGAGTCTATCGACCGCGTCGATTCAGCGAGGTTGAGGGTCAGTCTCGCACGGTGGATACTTTGAAAGAGGCAGTGCGCCAGGGGCGGCTTACCCACGCCTATTTATTCTCTGGCCCACGTGGTACCGGGAAAACCAGCGTGGCCCGAATTTTGGCCAAAGCGGTAAATTGCGAGAATCTCCAGGAATCGGGGGATCCCTGTCTGGAGTGTGCTTCTTGTCGCAATATAGAAAGTGGACAGCATCTTGATGTGATCGAAATTGATGCGGCCTCTAACCGTGGTATCGACGAGATGCGGGAAATCAAAGAGCGGATTTCTCATCAAACCGCGATGAGTCGTTACAAGGTCTATATTATCGACGAGGTCCACATGCTCACGGCAGAAGCATTCAATGCGCTCCTGAAGACTCTGGAAGAGCCCCCGTCCTACGTGTTGTTTATTCTCGCGACCACCGAGGCCCATAAGTTGCCAATTACGGTATTGTCACGCTGTCAGCGGTATGAATTTAAACGGCTTAGCGTAGCTGTCATTCAGAAGCGTCTTCGATACGTCGCACAACAGGAACAGGTCAGCTATGAGGAAGCCGCATTGGAAGTGTTGTCTGAGGCTGCCGATGGAGCTCTGCGGGATGCGCTGAGTCTCTTTGACCAAGTGGTGGCGACAGAAGGAGAACTACGGGCCGATGGGGTAGCTCGCGTGGCGGGGATGATTAGCCAGGCGGATATGCATCGCCTTCTCTCGGCCTTTGTCGAAGGCGTACAACCCTTGGTGCACGAGTTGGCAGATTTGCGGTCGGCAGGTCTGGATGAGAAATTGATTCTGCGCGATTTGGCGCGGGAGTTGCGTGACCTTTTGGTATTTCGCAGTGCAGGTAAAGAGAATTTTCCCTCATACCGACACGCCGCACTAGAGTCCGTGCATGCACTGTTTCCATCGGACTTACCTGTACAGTTTTGGGTCGAGGCCATTGAGGCATTGGCTCAGGCAGAAGTTCGTCTAAAAGGCGGGTTCCCGGCCGACTTAGCAGTAGAATTAGCGATATTACAGGTGCAGCAAAAATTGGTTTCTGGTCATGCCCCCCCCGCAATCGCCGAGTCCGGTTCGCACGCGCCCCAGCATCGCCGCGGAGCGTCTTCTTCGATCAGCCAGCGTTCCGACGAGCCCCCAAAAAGGGAAGAGGAGTTGTTGCCGAAGCCTATGAACCCGGATTCTTCCCTCGTACAGAGAAGAATCGCAGTTGACGAGGAGACGATAAAGACTAAAGCGGAGCCGTTGCCATCGGGCGAATTTCAACAGATACTCGATATCGTCAAGAGGGAGCGGCCCAGTACATATGCCCTCTTTGAGAAGACGCAAGGGCTGGTGGGCTCGGATGGGATGTTGACGGTGTGGTTTGAATTTCCTGCCCATCGCGAGATTATGAACCAGCCCAATAATCGGGAGGTCGTGGAACGGGCGATTCGCTCGGTATACGGACCTTCGATGCCCTATCAATTTGTTGTTGGCAAGCCCTTACAAGAAGAGGGGGCTGGAGGAGAAAACGCCAGTGCGTCGATCCGTCAGAAGGTGCGTGATTGGTTTGGCAACGATGTGAAAATGGTGGGATTTGGGGAAGACATAGAAAGGGTGAACGAAGATGAGTTTTAATCCACAGGACATGCAAAAGATGATGAAGCAAGTGCAAAAAATGCAGGATGATATGGTTCGCGTACAGGAAGAGTTGAAGCAGGAAACCGTGCAGGTTGAGTCTGGCGGTGTGGTGAAGGCAGTTTTTAACGGGCACGGTGAAATCCAAAGCCTGACTATAGCTCGGGAAGCGGTGGACCCTGAGGATGTCGAGATGTTACAAGACTTGATTTTAGCTGCCGTGCGCGAAGGGCAGGTTAAGTCTCAACAATTGGCGCAAGACCGTATGGGGCAAGTGACGGGAAATATGAACATCCCGGGAATGCCGGGTCTATTCTAGATGCTGTACCCCGAGCCCATTCAAGAATTAGTACAAGAGCTGGCAAAATTGCCGGGTATTGGGCCGAAAACCGCGCAGCGTCTGGCATTTTTTTTGCTAAATATGCCGAAAGGCGAAGCTGAGCAGCTGGCCGAGGCCATCGTCAAGGCGCGTAGTCGCATTCGCTATTGTGGAGAGTGCTTCAATTTTACGGATCACGATCCTTGCGCCATCTGTCGTAATAGCGCCCGGGATGCAACCCTTATCATGGTGGTTGAGCACCCCAAGGACGTGGTAGCGATGGAAAAGACTCGGGAATTTAAAGGGCGTTATCATGTGCTGCATGGAGCCATTTCTCCGATGGAAGGGATTGGGCCGGAAGATCTGAAGGTGCGAGAACTTTTAACCCGGTTAACCGAAAGTGCGCCACGAGAGGTGGTCTTAGCGACCAGTTCTAGTCTCGAGGGGGAAGCGACCGCGCTATATTTGGGGCGACTATTGAAGCCGATGGGCTACAAAGTCACTCGTATCGCACGGGGCATTCCGATGGGAGGAGACCTAGACTATACCGACGAAATGACACTCGCAAAAGCGCTTGAAGGTCGCCAAGACGTGTAATCAACCGAGACTAGATATGGTCATACAAAGACGCTCACTAAGCGTCTTTGTTGGTCGTTGTGGCTCTTCAGTTCCGGAATTCTGTCCTAGGAATAGATTGGTAAGAGAGAGGGGCGGAGCCCATGGACTTTTTGCTGGTCGTGAGTGAATGGCTTGACATGGGATTTACCGGAATCGGGCTGCTTCTCGGAGTGATTCTCTATCGTCGCCGCGCCTTAGTGACCGATACTTTGTGGTGGATACGCGAAAAATATCGTCTAGAAGCGCTGTTATCGGTGATTCGTGCCATGCAGAATACCTGTCCTGAAGATGTGGACGGATTTATCGACGAATTCGAAGCACGAGGGCAGCATAAATTCACCGAAGCGGACCGCTACGCAGCACGTTGTGTATGTTCTGGAATAAAGTACCAACATAAAGGGTTGGAGGATGAGACACATGAAGACAGCGCTGAAGAGATGCGGACCATCACGCGCTGATGTGACCTGGGAGCCTCCCGGATGGAACCCTGAACACTGGCATGAACTGTATCAAACCTGGTGTTATGCCACTCCTTCAGACCCGATTGGCTCTGGTCCACGGCATCGTCCGCCACGGTAAATTAGTCTAGCCGGTCTCGGTCCTCCATACAATGGGACAAGGAGGCGGGACCAGATGAATCCACGTGACATACTCGGTATTGTCTTCGCGGTGCTACTTCTTTATGTGGTGGTGCGGGTATTTGATTCTCCGGCACGATGGGCCGTACGAGTCATGGTGAACGGCGCCGTGGGATTGGCGGCATTGTGGGCTTGGGACATGCTGTTTAGGACCCATGGATGGACTATTGGCTTAAATCCCGTCACGGGCCTCACGATAGGGTTACTAGGCTCTCCGGGGTTTCTCTTGCTCATCGCCGTAAAGGTGCTCATTCTCTGAACCGGAGAGGATGGGTTCTCTGCGCTTCTTGACCCTTTTACAGTGCTTGAGTACACTGGCAAGATAGAGATGCGGAGAGGATGATGGATTGTGGTTCGGGTGCGTTATGCGCCGAGCCCTACCGGTACCCTACATATCGGGGGAGCTCGTACGGCATTGTTTAATTTATTATTTGCCCGCCATCATGGGGGGCAGTTTGTTTTGCGTGTGGAGGACACCGATCAGTCTCGCCACATGGCAGGATCGGAAGAAGCGATGATCCGTGGGTTTAAGAGCCTTGGTATTTTATGGGACGAAGGTCCGGATTGTGGAGGGGCGTTCGGCCCGTATCGGCAGTCGGAGCGCCTTGCACGGCACCAAGCACTAGCCGACCAACTATTACGCGATCAGAAAGCCTATCGGTGTTTTTGCACTGCAGATGAATTAGCGATTGAGCGGGAACAACGTAAATCACAAGGGTTACCACCGCGCTATAGTGGACGTTGTCGCCAGTTGAGTGATGAAGAGGTGAAAGCTCATGGGGATGACCGATATGTGGTGCGCTTGAAAGTCCCTGACACCGGGGAAACGGTGGTGGATGATGTCATTCATGGTGATGTGCACTTCGAAAACCGGATCTTGGATGATTTTGTCATTATGAAGCCCGATCATACCCCCGTATATAATTTCGCGGTGGTGATCGATGATCATGATATGGGCATTACCCATGTCATTCGTGGCGATGAACACCTATCAAACACGCCAAAACAACTGTTAGTCTATCAGGCCCTAGGCTGGGAGGCGCCTTTATTTGCACATTTGCCGATGATTCTTGCTCCTGACCACACCAAGTTATCCAAGCGCCATGGGGCGACGTCGGTCGAGGAATATCGCGATCAAGGGATTCTTCCCAAGGCCTTAGCCAACTATCTCTTGTTACTGGGTTGGTCCTCTCCTGACGGTAAAGAGGTCCTCACTCTCGATGAAGCGGCTGCCAGTTTTTCATTGCAGCGGGTGCAACACACGGCGGCAATTTATGATCAAAAAAAGCTAGAGTGGATGAATCATCAGTATCTGACATTTTTGCCGGTGGACCAGGTGGAAGAGGCAGTCCGGCCGTTTATTACTTATCCCCTCGATAGAGGCCCATCGTTACGAGAGGTGGTCGCCTTATCCCGTGAGCGCGCCTTTACGTTGGTGCAACTGGCTGACGCGATGAGAAGTTTTTACGAGGCGCCAACTGCCTTTGATGCGAAGGGCGTAGCGAAACACTTTAGTCCGGAAGTCGCAGGACGTTTAGCGCGGTTAGCGATAGATCTGGACAAGATGACGTCATGGGATCATGACGCCTTATTGGCCACATATGATGCGGTGAGTGAGCAATTAGGGATTAAGCGGGCGGAACTCATTCATCCAACTCGACTTGCCGTGACCGGCCGTACCGTGGGACCAGGACTCTTTGAATTAGTCGCGTTATTGGGTCAGGACGAGGTGATCACACGGATTCGCCATGCAATAACGCTCATTGAACGGAACCAGGTACCCTTAAGAGAGGTCTCCGTATAGGGACAGTTCACGGCGAGGGCGATGACCAGAGCGCCCCTCAGGCTAGAGTGGCCATAGATAATCCCCAACGGGATGGAGGAGACATATGTCCGAAGGTGTTGTGATATTGGAAGGTGGGTCGCATCGGGTCTTACAAGGGTCGCCTTGGGTGTATCGCACCGAGATTCGGCCGAGCGACGCCGAACCGGGAAGTATTGTCGCGGTGCGTACTCGAGAAGGGCGAGTCTTGGGCCGCGGATTCTATAATCCCCGTTCGATGATTGCGGTCCGGATGGTCACCTGGGGTAAGGACGCGATGGTGACGCCGGAGTTGTTCAAAAAACGCGTGGTGGACGCCGTGCAGCTGCGCCAGACGGTGACTGCGATAGGCCGTGATGCGTACCGCGTCATTCATTCAGAAGCTGACGGCATTCCGGGATTAATTGTGGATAAATATGATGCCATGCTGGTGGTGCAAGTCACCAGTTTGGGGTTGATTCCTTATCTTGAGGCTATTCAAGAGTCACTGATTGAAGCACTCCATCCTGTGGGCATCTATGAGCAGGGCGATTTGGCGGTCCGCGATCGAGAGGGTCTTCCGCGAGAAAATCGGCTGTTATGGGGCGAGATTGTGTCTCCGGTGGATATTCATGAGCACGGCATCATCATTCGAGTCGATGTGGTCGGTGGGCAGAAAACAGGACATTTTCTTGATCAATATGGGAATCGTGGAAGAGTAGGGGACTATGCGCGCGATAAAAAGGTGTTTGACGCATTTTGTCACACGGGTTCGTTTGCTCTTGTGGCCGCACGTCATGGGGCCTCCTCGGTACTTGGCATTGATATCGATGCTCGTGCGATCGAGCGGGCGGAAGATAATGCGCGTCTCAATGACTTGCAAGAGGTGGCGCACTTTGAGGCACAAAATGCCTTTGACTGGTTGCGTAAAGAAAGTGACCACGGCCCGCAATATGATCTTGGGATTTTAGATCCGCCGGCATTTACCAAGTCAAAGCAAAGTGTGCCCCAGGCGTTGAAGGGATATAAGGAAATTAACTTGCGTGGGATAAAGCTTCTTCGCCCCGGGGGAATTTTGGTCACGTCGAGCTGTTCGTATCATTTATCGGAGCAAGACTTCATTGGTGTCATTCAATCGGCAGCTCATGATGCCCGCCGCCCGGTGCGGATTATTGAAATTCGCGGGCAGGGACCGGATCATCCGATGTCGCCCGCTTTACCCGAGTCACGATACCTAAAGTGTGTGATTTTATCTGTGGGCTCATAAAAAAAAGCACCCCGTTTGGGGGTGCTTTTTAGTGGCTACACGAATTCGGAGATCCTTGTTGATCCTTGGTGCGAAACGAATGGCCGCATCCGCAAGAGGCGACGGCGTTGGGATTGTTAATCGAAAATCCTCCGCCCATCAAGGAATTAACATAATCGACTTCAATCCCATCTAGTAGCGGAGCGCTGTTGGGATCAATGACCACTCTTACCGGGCCAAATTCAAACGCGTTATCATCTTCATGGGCCTCATCGAGAGCCATGCCATAGCTGAATCCACTGCAACCACCTTTAGAAATATAAATCCGTAGGGCGAGATCCTCTTTACCCGCCATGAACTCTTGCACTTTTTGGACCGCATCGTCAGTCAGAGATATCATCTTGAAAACCTCCTCTAATACCTCACATTATAACAAAAAGTTAGGATTCCTGAATAGCCCGAGATTCATGCTCCAGATCTTGAAACACTTTTAGTAAGGCGGACAATCCTTCAACGAGATTGGCGCGTTCGGTGGCATCGAGACGCTCGGCAAATCGGGTGAATTGTTGTTCGCGACGTTGGAACACGAGATCTGCCAATTGGCGACCATAGGAAGAAAGTCGAACACGAACCACTCGTCGGTCGACATCGTCTCGATCCCGTCGTACTAAGTTCATGCGGAGCAAGCGATCCACCAAACGGGTGGCTGCACTTTCAGTAAGCCCCAGTTCGGAGGCGAGCTCGCCCATGGGCAAGTTGTGCGGTTCGTATAACACCACCAACGCGTTCATCTGCGAGGGGGTGACTTCAAGCCCGATAAGTTCACGTGTCGCTTCGGCTTCTAAATATCGCATAATGCGTGGGAATAGATGCTGGATGTCTTCAACAAAAGCCGGAATCGCGGCTTTGTCCATGGGGAGGCCTCGCTTTCATTTATTTGACATCATATCACGCTCATAGGGGCATATAAAACTTGACATTGACAAATATTGCTATGAGTCGATATACTGCTGGCAACGAATGCTGGAGGGGGTCTGCCTCAATGTACATCAAAAAAGTCGCGGTGGTGGGAGCGGGGACGATGGGAGCGGATATTGCCTATGTGATCGCTACGGCCGGAATTCCGGTGGTAGTGAAAGATGTGGCCGAAGAGCCGCTTCAAAACGCGCGCGCTCATATTGACGACCTATTTAAGACCCGCGTCGCTCGCGGCCGCATGAGTGCTGAGGATGCGGCCCAACGAAAAGATTTAGTAACATATACCACCGAAGTGGATGCTCTACGCGAGGTGTCGCTGGCGATCGAGGCGGTATCGGAGCAAATGAGCATCAAAAAGAAGGTCTTTAGGGAATTAGACCAAGTGCTGTCTCCTATTGCCATCATTGCATCTAATACGTCGGCATTAAGTATTTCTGAGCTAGCTGAGGTCACAGGTCGCGCAGAACGTGTGGCGGGTTTTCATTTCTTTTTCCCGGCTCACATGATGAAGCTTATCGAGGTGATCTCTGGAGAACATACTAGCAAAGAGACGTTGGAGACCTTGCGTCGCTTCGCGGAAGAAATTCGAAAAATTCCGGTGTCCGTCAAAGAGTGTCCAGGGTTTGTCGTCAATCGTGTGCTGATGGCGTCGATGGCTGAAGTGCTGAGGTTTCAGGATGAGACGGGCATTCCCTATGCGGACATCGACCAAGCGGTCATGCGCGCTAAGCTCGCTCCGATGGGCCCATTTGTGTTAGCCGACGCGTTAGGACTGGATGTGGCGCTTGAGGTGGCCCAGACCTTGACTCAGGCCTATGGCGACAGGTTTAATCCGGGGCCGCAACTGCAGGCGTTGGTTAATGACGGCCATTTGGGACTAAAGAGCGGTCAAGGCTTTTATTCGTACCGTTAATTAGCATGGGGGTGTTTTTAACATGGATGAATCACTAGAACAGCAGTTATTGCAGCGGTTTAGTTTGGCTACGTTTTTAGAGAGTGTGCGACTTTATGAGGAGAAAATGGCCAGTATTGAAGATATTGATGTGGCGATGCGTGCAGGAGCGGGTCTCGCGACCGGACCGTTTCAGTGGGCCGACACGCGAGGACTGGATACCGTGCTTGCCGAATTGACGGAGCTTGAAAATTCCGTCGGTGAGCGGTTTCGTCCCCCCGAATCGCTGAAAACTCTTGTAGCACAGGGCGACTTGGGAGTGAAGACCGGTCGCGGATATCTGCAGTACTCGGCGTCTGAGGAGTAGCCATCGCAATCGAGGAGGGACTTAAGGTGAGTGCGGTCAATGAGAAGAGAATGGATCGCGTCTTAGTGTGGACAATACAAAATCCACCGGTCAACGCGATTAGTCTTGAAGTCCTGCGTGAGCTTCAGGACTTATGGACCGAGGCGGCAGGCAACATGGACATTCGAGCGGTGGTGATTACGGGTTCCGGTCCGGCATTTGCCGCAGGCGCAGACCTAAATAGTGTGATGAAACTTGGCGGCAGTGTAGCGGATTTTATCAGTTTAGGGGCCGAGCTTTACCAGAAGTTTGAAACCGGGCGTCTTCCGATGGTTTCTGCCATTAACGGCATCGCCTATGGAGGAGGCAATGAAATGGCGATGGCCACAGACATTCGCATCGCGTCCAGAAGTGCACGTTTTGGGCAGCCCGAGGTGAACTTAGGGATTATTCCCGGCTGGGGAGGAACCTGGCGTCTTCCGCGACTGATTGGACAGTCTCAAGCCAAGAGGATGGTTCTCACCGGCGATTCTGTGGATGCCGAGGAAGCGCTCGCGCTAGGATTGGTACATCAAGTGGTAGAGCCACGCATATTGCTGGATGTCGCCCTGAATGTGGCTGATCGTTTAGCGAGCTTACCGCCGCTAGCATTGGCAGAAATAAAAGGCCTCATGGCCGATAATCGAGATGGCGGTCAAGCACGAGAAACCCAGGCGATGCATCGCATCATGATGACGAGCGATGCCCTCGAAGGTCTTCAAGCATTTCTTGGCAAGCGACGTCCTCAATTTCACGGGCGATAAGAATCCTGAGGATTACGAAGTAAACTGAGCCCAAATTGCGTCATGCCGGCAGCGAGGATCACAATACTGGCCCAATCCGGAATAATATGTTGATGCCAAAACGTTAATGCCAGAAGCATGGCACACGACGACCAAGCGGTGCCAAAAACATGTCCTTGACGACTGACGGCCAAAAGAATCAGCACCAAAAGAACGAGACCACTCCACCACCAAATCCCTTGCCCCAGACCGAGTAACGCTATCGTGAGCACCATGATTAATAATCGGCCGATGCCCAAGGGATTCGCGCGATGATGTGTTGTTGATAGACGAGTCTTTTGAGTCGAGACTGGTTCGGATTTTTGTATGGCTTGCGTCTTCGTGTGTACCATATGCTAAAACCTCCCGAGTAAGTGGTCGTTATCCTTCTCGATCACCGAGTAGCTGGGAAATAAAGAAGACACCCGGACCGTAGTCCGGGTGTCGGGGAGAGAAGGAGAGTCGGAGAGAGGGTCGATGAGCACCTTTTACACCAGGGGCGCCAGCGGTCTCTCATACATTCCATCCTCCTCTTAGTTACTGGGGAATATCTGTACTGCGCCATCATAGTTGTCGGCGAAATACGGTTCACTCAAGCTCTGAACCACGACCCCTTGACTGGGCGTCGCGGCAGAAATAAATTCTCCGTTGCCAAGGTAGATACCAACATGGTTAGCAAAGACGCCTTCGGTGGTGAAAAAGATAATATCCCCGGGCTGCAGTTGATCATAGCTGACATGGGTTCCATCGTTCCATTGGGCATAAGACGAATGAGGCAATGACACCCCAAACTGACCATATAACCACTGAACAAAGCCTGAGCAATCAAATCCTGTCGAGGGACTATCTCCGCCCCACACATAGGCATAACCCTGGTATTGGAGGGCAAGTCCTGCAAGTGCCGATCCCGAAATAGATACGTTGCCACGATTGACCTGGTCTTGGGCATTGGTGATCGAGGAACTGGATAAGGCCTGGTTTAACGCATTCCAGGTTAACGCGCCCACGAGACCATAAGACGGTAATCCTTGTGCCCGTTGAAAGGCTTGTACGGCGGCCAAGGTATCAGGGCCAAAGATGCCATCAATGCCATCGGGTGAATAACCTAAATCCGTCAGGTCGGTTTGTAATGTGACAACTTGGGGACCGGTGTCCCCTTCGTGCAAATAACCTGCTGGATAGGCGGCCGGAGCAGCTTCCCATGAGTCTGAAGCACTTGCGCTTGCATATCCAACATCTTCTAAGGCACTCATGGTCTTTACAGGCTGTGTCTTAAGACCCTGGGTGGCTTGGAAATTGTGGACCGTCTTGACTTGGGCTTGGACCGTTTGCGACAAAAGTGACATCGACAGCAAAGCTGTGCCAGCCAAAACGGGCAACATTTTTCGATTAAATTTGAACAACAGTGATACGTCCTTCCTTCTCGTTACTGCCTCCGAGGTTAGTAGCGGATAACCCGTGGTTCGGGGGAGAAGGAGCCCCCTACCGACCGCACAGGATCGGATTCACCACCTAAAGACGTTGCTTTAGGATCCCCCGTACCTTGACTATCAAGGATTCGGCATATTGAATATGGCATTAGTTTACGGCGCATAACATCAATCGATCAACAAATAAGGGAGAATTTTTGCGAAAATAGGGGAAAACTGAAGGTGGGACAATGGAATTTACAAATTGAGACCAATTCGCGTAAGACAAAGGAGCCAAGAGTGGTATAATACTTGGGAAACTTTCCGGAGGATGGGATGACCGATGAGAGCAACGGACGCCGCCTATGCAGTGCTTAAGGCGCAAGGACAGCCAATGGATGTGCAAGACTTGCTGGATGAGACGCTAATGCAGTTGGGCGTTGATCGGGAGCCCAAAGTAGCCTCTAGAATTTATACCGATATTAACTTGGACTCCCGCTTTCAATATCGCGGGGGGTCATCGTGGGGACTGAAGGAGTGGCAGCCTAAATCGCCTGGGCGAGCGACTGCATCAGGAAGGGATCGTGCGAGTTACGATGACGATGATGCAGAAGACATCGAGGAGGACGACGGTTAACTCCGTTCGGACTCCTTCTCCATTTAATGTCGTCTCTTCGGTGCGCAAATAGTAGAACCCGGGTATTGAGTTGAATAGGAGGAACCACGATGGCGAAGTATGTGTTTATTACGGGCGGGGTGGTGTCATCGCTCGGGAAAGGGATTACGGCCGCGTCGTTAGGAAGAATTTTGAAAACGCGGGGTATCCGGGTCACTGCTCTGAAATTAGATCCCTACATCAATGTGGACCCGGGTACCATGTCTCCTTTGCAACACGGCGAAGTCTTTGTCACGCAAGATGGTGCAGAAACCGACTTGGATTTGGGACACTATGAACGGTTCATGGATATTAACCTCTCGCAAGCCAACAACGTAACCACGGGGCGTATTTATTGGTCGACCATCAGTAAGGAGCGGCGAGGGGATTTTCTTGGCGGCACCGTGCAGGTGATTCCGCACATCACTAATGCCATTAAAGAGAGAATCCATCGAGTGGCAGAATCTAGTGGAGCAGACGTCGTCATTGTGGAGATTGGCGGCACTGTCGGGGATATTGAAAGTTTGCCCTTTTTGGAAGCTATCCGTCAGATGCGCTCCGATATCGGGCGAGAGTCAGTTATGTATGTTCATGTGACCTTGGTTCCTTTTTTAAGTGCGGCAGGAGAAGCCAAGACCAAGCCCACCCAACATTCAGTGAAAGAGCTGCGTTCCATCGGTATTCAACCGGATGTCATAGTATGTCGTACGCAGAAGCCATTGTCGCGCGAGATGCGCGATAAGATTGCGCTAATGTGTGACGTGGATAGGCGTGCGGTCGTGCAAAATGTCGATGCTGATTCCATTTACCAGCTGCCTCTGATGCTGGCCGATGAGGGGTTGGATGACATTGTGGTCAATCGTTTAGGCCTCACCGCCTGTGGGTCGAAACAGCTTGATGAATGGGCGGCACTGGTCGATCGGGCAGCTCACATCGAGGGTCGCGTGGAGATAGCGGTGGTCGGAAAATATGTGGCACTCCATGATGCCTATTTAAGTGTGGTCGAGGCTTTGACGCACGGCGGGATTGCCAACCAGGTGAAAGTGGACATCCGTTGGGTTGATTCGGAGGATATTGAAGCCAACGGAGTCCAGGCATGGCTAACCGGCGTGGACGGCATTTTGATTCCCGGCGGTTTTGGTTATCGCGGCGTGGAAGGAAAAATCCTGGCGATTGAGTATGCTCGCACCCATAGCATCCCATTCTTCGGTATCTGTATGGGAATGCAGGCCGCAGTGATAGAAATTGCCCGTCATCGGGCCGGCCTACGTGAGGCCAACTCCACGGAATTTATGGCGGATACACCGTATCCGGTGATTGATCTCATGCCAGAACAACAAACGGTAGAAGATTTAGGTGGCACGATGCGCTTAGGCAGTTATCCGTGCGCACTGACGCCGGGCACCAAGGTTCAATCTGTGTATCAGGAGCCGCTCATCTTTGAGAGACATCGGCATCGGTTTGAGGTGAATAATGCCTACCGCACTGCATTGCAAGAGGTGGGGGTGGTGTTATCGGGACTGTCTCCTGATAACCGCCTGGTAGAAATAATCGAGTTAGTGGATCATCCCTGGTTTATTGGGACTCAGTTTCATCCAGAGTTTCAGTCGCGCCCGAACCGACCGCATCCCTTGTTTACATCGTTTATTGCAGCAAGCAAGGAAGCCAAGGAAGCCTTCGAGGACGCGATCCTGTACTCCGATCGATCATAGCGGGGATAGCTTGGGACATTAAAGAGTGGTGTGATTCTGACAGCGTCGACGACGTCTTTTGGAATGGGGCTTTTGACAAGGATTTTTCTTCGGGAATATACTATGGATAGAGAGAGGAGGCTTTTCATGGGATTGATGGCGCGAGTTTCTACGATATTCAAATCCAAGGTGAACACGGTGTTGGATAAAGCCGAGGATCCGCGGGAGACTTTGGAATATTCATATCAGAAGCAAGTTGAGCAACTGCAGAACATTCGCAAGGGTATTGCGGAGGTTGTGACGTCGAAGAAGCGACTCGAATTACAGGCATCTCGCATTCAAGACTCGATGAATCAGCAGGATGCCAATGCGCGGGATGCAGTGAAAGCGGGACGGGATGATTTAGCGCAAGAAGCCTTGACGCGTAAGCAAAGCATGTCTAGTCAAATTGCAGGTCTGCAATCGCAAATTGACGACCTATCCAAGGAAGAAGCGCGGTTAGGTGATTTGCAGCAGAAGTTGCAGAGTAAAGTCGAATCGTTCCGGACCCAGAAAGAGGTCATTAAGGCACAGTATTCTGCCGCGCAAGCACAGGTGAAAATTGGGGAGGCCTTTACCGGTCTTGGAGAAGATATGGCCGATGTGAATATGGCTTTGCAACGTGCCCAAGACAAGACTGAGAACATGAAGGCGCGTGCTGCAGCGGTGGATTCTTTAGCGGATAACCCTGCATTCCAAAATGATGCTCTTCCCAGTAGCGGCGATTCTATTCGTGATGAACTGAATAAACTGAATGCCTCCTCTAGTGTCAGCGATGAATTGGCGAAGTTGAAAGCGGAACTTGGCCAGGGAGACCAATCATGATTGTACGTATATTGCACGAGGGACAATATCGCGTTGATGGCGATACCTTAGAGGAAATACAGCGGCTGGATGACGAACTGATGGATGCTCTCACAGCAAACCATGCCGACCGATTTCACCAGTTGTTACACCAGGTGGCAGAATTAGTCCGCAGTGGGGAATCCCTGGAAACTGAGCACTTAGTGGAGTCGGACCTAATTCTACCGGCTGATGATACGACACTGGATGAAGCGAAGCGTCTATTTTCCGACCCAGAATAGCGGGGCGTCGGATTTAAATGGGAGGATCCCAGAGCGGGTACCAACGTTCGGGATCCTTTTCCATGGGGAGGGCGGATCCAAGCGTAGAACGAATCCGAAACTCACGACTCTCGTTACGTTGGTGGCCTCCTTGGGGAACAAAAGGATAAAAGGCCGCGCGACGATAGCTGTAAATCAGGTACCAGTTACCAAAGCGAAACATCGCCGCCAAGAGACTGTCAGCATAGCCTCCTTGTTTAATAAGGTCCGCGGTCATATGCAGTCCGTTGATGGCGTCTTCCAGTTGGGCGCCATCAAAGATGATCCAATGAAAGTCCATTTTGTCTGTCAATTGACGGATCTTCACCTGAAAATCTTGACCGCTCATTTGCAAGAGGTCGTGGACATCTTTTTCGATCGCCTCATAGGCTGAGTTATCCACGGAACGCAACACAATGGCGGCCTCTCCACCGTAAGGGCTATCAAGCTTTACTTCAATGTCGAGCGCTGCGGTGGAGAGGGCAAACAGCTGGTCCGTTTTTCCAGGGGGGAGTTTGGTACGTCCAAATAGCGAATCAAATAGGCCCATTGGCTCGAATTCCTCCCGTGCTTATTTTTTCTCCATCCGTTCTTGGAGACGCTCCAATTGTTGCAACCGGTGTTCGATGGTCGGATGTGTCGCAAACATTTCCATGACGCTATCCTTGCGGACGGCAGGAAAGATGAAGAACGCGTTCATCGATTCGACTTGACGTAAGTCCCGAGTGGGCGTCATCCGCATGCCGGACTGAATTTTCTCCAAAGCGCTCGCAAGATGCGCCGGATGTCCTGTTAAGATGGCGGATCCGCGGTCCGCCGCGTACTCTCGGTATCGAGATAAAGTGCGAATAAGCACCCAACTCACTGCCCAGACTACGATCGACGCCAGCCAGACAATAATAATCGCTTGTCCGCCGCCACCTCCACGTCGTCCCCGTCGGTCGGCCTCCATGCCAAATCCAAAAAAGAAAAATTGCTGGACAATAAAGGATGCGACCATCGCAAAGAAGCTGGCTAGGCTAATGACGGTGGCATCACGGTTTTTGATGTGAGTTAACTCGTGTGCTAACACCGCCTCAAGCTCTTGAGAATTTAATCGGTCCACTAAGCCTTGCGTAACGGCAATAACCGCCGACTTTGGGTGTTTCCCGATGGCAAAGGCGTTGGGCATACGACTATTAATCCAAGCGAGTTTTGGCGTCGGTAGATCAGCCATTTGCGCGAGGCGGCTAATCATGTCGTGTAATTGTGGAGCCTCCTGGGGCCGTAACACGCGCGCCCGACTGGACCACAGGACGATCTGATCAGAGAATGCTACTTGACACACCGCCACCAAAGCCATGATGACAATCAGTTCGCTCCAAGGCACTCGAACAGCCACTAGTACCAACAGAAACGCTGCATACAGTGCAAACAATAGAAACATGGTAAGGCCCATCCGAAATGAGAGACCAAAATCGCGACCATACCATGGTCGAGATGATTTTGCCATTGTCGTCTAGCTCCCTTCTCATATATAGTCTACGTTGTTACTGCTTTTCACTCAAGACTCGGTTTTTAGGGACGCTTTTTCTTCACGCCGTGTGCGATGGCTAATTTTGTTTTATTTTAATGCTTGCTTCGCGCAGGTGTTATGGATATAATAGAATCTGCTTGTTGGGGGATGATGTAGCGGTAGCATAGGTGACTCTGGATCACCTCGCCTAGGTTCGAATCCTGGTCCCCCAGCCACGGCCCCATAGTCTAGAGGCCTAGGACGCCGGACCCTCATTCCGGAAACAGCGGTTCGAATCCGCTTGGGGCTACCACTTTTATACCGCCGTTAGGGCGGTTTTTCAATTTAAAATGTGTTCCCGTTAATTTTCTGTCCGAATCGTCGTCAAACTAATGGGCATCCTGAGAGCGGGCCCTCCGTGGAGATAGGGTTATCGCTCACGGAATACGCGCCTGCCAAGGGCTCGACAATATCCATAGCTTCCAGAGCCTCTGATGGCGAGACCAGTCCGCCCCGTCGGTAAAGCGCGCTTGCAGGTTTTTGGGTGTTCGGGCTCACTCGTTTGGTTGTTAGTTTAACTAAGATGCTCGTCATAACTTCTGACCCATTGCCCACCATGGACGATCAGAACCTCCAGCGTGTCGTCATGGCATTCGGCTGATTTGGTGTCGACAAGGGAGTTCTTAGCACGCCAATCCACGAATAACAGCTTTTCAGGCACTTCTCTCCCTGACTCCGGGTTTTTCTGATAGACGGATCCGATGAAACGGAAGTGAGATGAAGCCATGCCAAAACCAACTTGCGCCAACACTCGAATCACCGACACCATGGCCTATTTGCTTCGTCGATGGGACGCTAGACATTTGGAGTCGGAGTCGGACGCGCCCTGGCGGAGTGTGGGAATCGCTTACGGCAGCAACCGCCCCTGAGAACTTGGCTTCCCGTTACCTCAGCTCTCACAAAGTGCCTCGTGTGAGACATGGTTATCTGTACAGTCCAACCCACGGGCAAGAAATCTTACTGGAGCTTTTTGCGTTGTGCTAAAGACCGCATTCTGATTGGGGTTGAAGCTTGGGCTGAAAAACTTTACCCCAATCGTGCACGGAATCATGCGCCTTG
>NZ_JBYCKN010000203.1:0-25867 GCF_057473405.1 Sulfobacillus sp. TH-112 | reverse complement strand
CACCTGGACGAAGATGGGCTATCGCGTAGTCATGGTCACCGGTGACCGCCTCTCCACGGCTCAATTTGTAGCCCAAGAAGTGGGTATTAGCGAAGTGCAGGCGGGCCTCAAACCCGAAGAAAAGGCCCAGGTTGTGGAAAGGTTGGAGAAAGAGGGACGACTGGTGGCTATGGTCGGCGACGGGATTAACGATGCTCCTGCATTGGCGCGAGCCTATCTCGGTATGGCGGTAGCGTCGGGGAGTGATATTGCGGCCGAGACAGCGGATGTTACGCTAATGCGTCAAGACGTCGCGGCCATTGGAGAGGCACTACGCATTGGTCAAAAGACTATGCACAAAGTGCGCCAGAACTTCTTTTGGGCATTGTTTTATAATGTCCTTACGATTCCCTTAGCAGCGTTTGGGGTAATTTCTCCGGTGATTTCCGGTGCGGCGATGGCCTTCAGCTCCGTGTCTGTGGTTACCAATTCCTTAGCTCTCAGATGGGGTTATCGCGGAGGTAGAGTGTCAAGTTAAGTGAACACCACTATGAATTTTATAGGAGGATGACTGATGGAACGGATAGCATTGACGGTCAAGGGAATGACGTGCGAGCATTGTGTGATGACAGTCACCAAATCTTTAAAAGACGTCCATGGTGTGCGAGCGGCTGACGTGAATTTAGAGAACGAAGTGGCGCGGATCACGTTTGACCCTGCCCAGGTGGGGATTGACGACTTGGTCACCGCCATAAAAGACGCGGGATATGAAGTGAACCCGTAAGAGGGGGAAATTCCCTAGCCAAGCAGCCCGCCATTCCTGGCGGGCTGCTTTTTCGATGCGGCTCCCTAGGCCGTCTAGGACTTTGTGCCGTTCAGGACATCAATTTTAAGGGTTGGGTGGTGTTCGGAACGAAAAACCAGAATGCGGGTTCCTGGAGTTAGGTCTTGGGCCTTAGCTTGGGGATGACCTTCCCAGTGCATTGTCACCGGGGCATTCAGAGGAACGGTGACTGTGCCGAGAGCATTGGTGAGAGTGAGGTCCTTCGGAGACACGGCAACCAATTGACCCGCAGACCCATGTTCCATGACTTTAGCCCATCGGTCCATGTGGTCAGGCATAATGGCCAGCACCTGATGGTCTAAGGGGTTCAGATACGCGATCACCGCTTTTCCCACCGGAAGAGATGCCAGATAGTGTTGAAAGTGCTGTGGGATCCCCTCAAAAGAGTAGGTAAGCGCCCCATATTGATCGGATTTGGCGGTAATACTATTGGCGTTCGCCGCCGTCACCTGCGCATGGGTCATAATGGGATGCGCCGCGAGCGCCGTCAGACTAACCGAGTTATTTGAAGACGTCCCAAATGCCGCCACGCGCGCCCCGGCACTCCAAGTCTTCATCCCTAAGAATTGAGGATTGGTCCCAATGAGACGCCACATGCCATGGTGATGGGTCTGTACGTCCCATGCTGACCCGGTTTTCACCAGTTTGCCGTGCGCTGCAGGGCGTACGATGACCACATTGGAGGAGCCAGCCGCCAAAATACGAACCTTTTCACCGATTTGCAGAATGGTGGCATTGGCAGGATACATGCCGGCGCGGATTTGTATTCCCGACATGGGTATCGATTCTGTGGCACCGCCATCACTCACCGTGAGGGTGCTGGGAGTGATAGATTGAACCGTATCGGTGGACACGCAGTAACGGGCAGCAAACACCGAAGGGCCAACCAAAAAGCTCGACATCACCGTTGTCCAAACCAAGATTTTCTTTAGATCAGACATGAGAACCTCCTTCAACCTTGTGAATTTTGGTGTAGGGGTAGTGTGTCCAGTCGCACAGAAAATATTGGTAGCCATGCTTAAGCTTGGATAAAGTTTTCGCGGACACCTTAGGATCTGGCGGCAGTAAGAGGAAGAATGATGGTAAAGCGAGTGCCATGAGGAGTGACTGGGCTGACCTCAATATCTCCGCCTTGAGCCCGGAGCAGGCTTTGGGCAATAGAGAGACCGAGGCCACTGCCTCCAGAGGATGACGTGCGAGCGCGATCTCCACGATAAAATCGGTCAAAAATGTGGGGAAAGTCGGCCACAGCAATTCCGGGCCCATTGTCCTCAATCACCATATGCAACATTTCTGCCTGCGTAGTCGAAGCCAGTCTCACACGGGTGTCCTGCGGAGTATAACGGGCGATATTGTCTAAAAGGTTAAATAGCACCTCTGTGAGACGATCAGGATCGGCGTCTATGGTCGCGGCCACCACATCGAATTCGACACGGCGGGGTTTGACTAAGTTGTCAATTTCTGTGTGGAGATCGCGTAACCAGCGGTCCACATGCACGGGGATAATGGTGAGCAGCGTCGAGGGCGCACTATCGATTCGCGACAGCGTAAGCAGTTGATTGACCAGCCGTCCCATTCGCTGCCCTTGTGCCCGCATAGCCATCAGACCGCGATGCTCTTCTTCCGGTGTGAGCCCTCCGCTCGAGATTAAGTCTAAAAAACCATTAATAGCTGTCAAGGGAGTGCGTAGTTCGTGCGATGCATCAGCTACAAAGCGGCGCATTTGATCGGAGAGTTCTTTTTCTTGGGTGAAGAGCGTGTTAATGGACTCTGACATGCTGTCGATCGATTCAGCTAGGTCATGGATTTCAGCCGGAGCGTTAGCGAGACTGGTGGTTTGACCGAACTCCCCTGCGGCAATCTTCTGAGTGCTTTCACGTATGACCTCTAACGGGTGCAATGTTTGACGCACTGACACCGATCCTAGCCACCCGGCCATAATCAGGGAAATACAGGCTAGAAATACATAGAGTTCGGCATCGCGCTGTAAAATGCCGTAAATGGGATGGACGGAAGACAAAAGCCAAACGTAGCCACTGGGATAGTAGTGGTTACCAATGACGGAGTCGACCACGATCCGGTGATTCCACAGAAAATAGGGGGTGCTATAAAGGGGCGGTACCGCCGCTTTTAGGGTGGAGGAGGAGGCCATGACATGCCCGACGGCATTCGTAATGACCACCTCGACTCCTGGAGCCCGGAGACGCGAGACTAAGACGGTCGCAATATGCGTAAAGCCGACAATCCCGCGCTCCGACAAGGTATGGTGAATGATGGGTGCCAGCACCGAAATTTCATCTCTCAGAGTGCGAGCGGTTGAGTGGAAGAGCACATGACGCAAGATTAAATATTGGCTGACACCGACCACCAAGAGCAAGATGGCCAGTAAAATAATCTGCCGTCCAATGAGCTGGTCACTGAGGGTGCGCCGCTTTTTATCCGCCATTTAATCTCCTAAACGATATCCGAATCCGCGGACCGTTTGGATTAGGGATTTAGCGCGGTCGCGAATCTTTTCACGTACCGACGAAATGTGCACTTCCACCAAATTGTCATCGCCGGGAAAATCATAGCCCCAAACATGTTGCAGTATTTGGCTCTTTGACAAGACACGACCAGGATTCAGCAACAGGTAGCGTAAGAGCTCATATTCTTTTGCTGTGAGCTGCACTAATTCGTCGTCGACCGTGACGCGATGACTGGCGTCATCCATGGAAATCCCTTGGAAACGCCAGAAGGGGGCTTCATCTTTGTGTACTCGCCGTAGACCGGCATTAATGCGAGCCACTAATTCGTCAAAATCAAAGGGCTTAATGAGATAGTCGTCAGCACCATCGTCCAGACCTTGGACACGGTCGCTCACGGCATCGCGTGCCGTGACCATTAAAATGTAGAGATCAGGATCTTGGCGAAGACGGCGAGCCAGTTGAAATCCGTCTTCGCCTGGCATCATGACATCAATGAGGGCCGCATGTGGAGAAAACGGCCCGACAATACTTAGCGCCTCTTGGCTATTTCCTGCCGTTCGAACCTCAAACCCTCGGTGGTTTAGGCCAATGGACAATAAGTCGCGGATGGTTTCCTCGTCATCTACTACCAAAATGCGTGTTTTCGCCGACATTACTTTTTATCCAACGGGTGGGGAGACAAGAAATATTCTCCCGTGTCCCAGCCAGCCCGGGCAATCACACGGTCAAGTAGTTGACGATCGCTATTCAACCACTGGGTTTCTTGAGCAAAATCTGGCCGGGGTTCGGGCAGATACTCATGAAAGTGCGTGTGTAAGGATATGCGCACATTGATATGAGCGGCGATACGATTGGCCTCGTCCACGGTCATTTCACTAAAGGGTATGCTTTTGCCCAAGACGGCCTCCGTGATATCCAGTTCATCGACAAAGTTGTCCGTCTGAACGGCATGATATTGGTCCACCAATTCGTTTAGGCGGTGTTCCTGATTGGGGGTAATAGGGCGGTCGGGTGCGTAGCCCCACGAACGTAAAAATGGCATGGTTCAGTGATCCTCCTCTTTTACACGATGCACGATACGTCTCCTTTAGTATTGTGCATTTTGCAAGGATTTGTGTCTAGTGTGGAACGCGATGCGATCGCAAACTTCCGGCCGCGAGAAGATGTCTTTCCCTGGAAGGCGAGGTTCGTTATACTAGATATGGGATATTCCCACAATTTCTTGGGGGAGGTATATCGATGGCAGAAGAGCGTAAACCACAAGATCTAAAGAACTCGTGTTTGACAATGGACGGGATTAGTAAAGAAGAGATTGACCAGCATTATGGGATTTTATACAAGGGTTACGTCAACAAACTTAATGAGATTCGTAGCAAAATGGAGACAGTTGATTACGCGGCTGCTAACCAATCCTATAGCGAACTGCGGGGACTGAAGACGGAGGAAATTTTTTGTCTCAACGGAACCAAGTTGCATGAGTGGTACTTCGACAACTTAGGAGGGCCGGGAGGACAGGCTAAAGGACGGATTAAAGAGTTAATCGAGCGAGACTTTGGTTCGTATGAGAAGTTCGAAACCGAATTCAAGGCGACCGGTCTTGCGGTCCGCGGTTGGGTGGTTTTGGCCTATGACTTAGATGACCAAAAGCTGCACATTTATGGACAAGATGCACACAATGTAGGGGTACCTTGGGGCGCCTATCCGTTGCTGATCTTGGACGTATATGAGCATGCTTATGGGATTGACTATGGAGTCAAGCGGGCGCCATATCTGGACGCCTTTATGAAGAATGTGGACTGGGAAGAGGTGAACACGCGCCTCGCTAAGTATCACATTTAAATAGCGGGGATCGTGCGAACTCATGAACATCGCCCGGGTCCACAGGTCCCGGGCGATGTGTTGCTTTGTCTTCGCTTTAAAAGTTAGTTATTAATTCCTTGAATTGTGGTGAGGATGCCTGCTAAGCCTTGGAGTTCTGCTGGTAGCACAATCTTGGTCGAGGGCGATTGCCCGATGGTGGACAAGGTTTCTAGGGATTTTAATTGCAAGATGGTGCGAATTTTTTCTTCGCTCCACCCGTTGTGGTTCGCGTCCTCCGCAAGAGCTAAAATCGCCTGATTGACAACCCGGACGGCAACGGCCTGCGCCTCGGCTAGTTTCTGCACGGCGAGCGATTCTCCTTCAGCTTCCATGACCCGCGTTTGCCGGATGGCTTCAGCGCGTAAGAGCAGGGCTTGTTTTTCTCCTTCCGCTTTGGCGATGGCCGCTTGCCGTGCGCCTTCAGATTCGAGAATGGCCGCCTCTTTAGCGCCCTGGGCTTGCTCAATAGCTGCTAATTTGTTGGCGTCGGCCTTTTTCTGGGCTTCCATGGCTTGCTGCATTTCTTTGGGCAGGTCTACCTGTCGAATGGAGGCCTGGACAATGCGTATGCCCCAACTGCCAGTCGCTTCATCCAGTTCCTGTCGAAGCTTGGCGTTAATTTGTTCGCGATGAATCATGACATCGGCTAACTTTCTTTGTCCAACCTCTGAACGCAAGGTGGAGGAGACAATATTTTTGATAGCGATCTCAGGATTTTGGATTTCAAATATAAAGGACTTGGCATCTACCACTTGATAGATAAAATACGCATCAATGACTGGTGATACGTTGTCAGCCGTGATGACAGGTTCGGGAGCGAGATTCACGGTGACCGATTTACTGCTGACTAATTGTACGGAATCCACAAGGGGTAACTTTACCACCAATCCTGGAAGAGCCTCATGGTTGAATCGGCCTAGTCGCTGAATTAATCCTTTTGATCCCTGCGGAACGATGCGAAAAAACCCCCGCGCTAATGCGACCACAATAACTAATCCGACGACGCCTTCGATTATGCCTGCCATCACATCATCCTCTTTCTGGTAAGACCTCGAGGCGGAGGCCTGCACGTCCGACCACAATCACTATAGTGTCAGGCAAAAGTAGCTCGGGCCAGGCGGTATCGGCGGACCATAACTGGCCTGCCACCTTGATTACACCCGTACCTGATTGCTCTGGCGGAATACTTTCCGTCACGATGCCATTTTGTCCAATCAGTTGATCTAAGAATGACTGATAAAAAGCCATGACATACGCCCCTCGCTTGGTTCTATCATACTCGCAATCGCCTTTAGTCGCGATATCTGGTTCATATTTAGGGGAAGGTCATCAAAGCAGTGAGCGGCTGCACATTCCTATTTGCCGCATGACCTAAGTACGGCAAGGACAATCCAGCTTCAATCGTCTTCAGGAGATTATAGTGATCGGCCCACACAGTAATATGAACGGGAGCGACCTCCCCATACGAAATCATAATCAGCGGCACTGATCCACCGCCTACGGGTATGCCCATGATTTTGGGGGCATCCGGTCCAGCGGAAAGCCATCGCTTCCACGCCATAGGGTTATAGATGTCTCGTGGTGTCTCAGATTCGTCCCAGGTAATCACGATGATGGAGTGCGAGGTCCAGCTCGGAGAGGACATAATCTGTTTGATGAGGTGGGAGAGAAATCTATCGCCCATCTTCACCAATGCGACCGGATGGTTAATCGGGCATCTACTTGAACCCACCGGCTGACCATGCATATCGCTACAAAGGTTCGGCGTAATCCAGACAACGCGTGGCGCATCTCCCCGCTGCAGTTCTTGGATTAGTGTGGTGAGAGGTACAATGTGACGTCTATCAGAGTGAATAATGGTTGGAAAAAGCATAAAGGGATCATGCTTTTTGGCATACAGGGCATTTTTAGGCATAGATGTTGGATTGGCGTGGGCGGGTTCGGGATACCAATTGCCGCTATATCCGCTATAGGGAAGGCTTTGCATCACACCTTGCCAGCGAATATGGCGGGAATTCATCTGGGATACGAGAGTCGGGCCTGAAAAAGATTGGTTGGGATTGTCGCTGTGTGTACCATCGGTACGTCCCGATAGGAGAGCAAGATAGTTAGGCAAACTGACATGGGTGACCCCGTGATAATTGCTATCATAGCCATAGTGGGCGATAAGGCGATGAATGTAGGGAGCATCCTGCTGGGACAAGGCATCTATGGAATGATTTTCCATGACGATAAGAAACACATGAGATAGCTGAGGAGGGTGTCCTGTGACGGGGGTGAGGTGATAGCTTGGGCGAAACCACAGAAATCCGTATAGGCCTAATAACGCCGCTATGAGGGCGCCCAATCCCATAGCAATTTTCTTGATTGAGCGCATCCTCATCCCTCCTTTTGAGACTTAAGACGGCCGTAATCGATCTACATCAAACGGGGGAAAGATGGGTTTTTGTTCAAGGATAGCATCTTTCAGCATTTCTGCTGCTATAGGAGCCACCGTACTTCCATGCCCGTTATATCCGCCTGCTATCCACAGACCCTTGATGATTTCTCCTATGTAAGGAAGATGGTCGGGGGTCATTCCCATAATCCCCGCCCAGCGGTGGGTAATGGCTATCGGCCGTCCCGCAACCTTGGTCATGAATTCACTCAAGGTTTCCTGAATGCGGTCATGAAGCACTAAATCTGTGCCGACTTCTTCTTCAATGGCCAAGTGTCGGAACCCCCCTAAGACGATCATGCCCTCTTGTCTCTGATGCCAATAATTAAATCCGTGATCGGCGTACACCGGATAGGAATAATCCAGCGGTGGGACAGGCTCGGTGATGAGTACTTGACCGCGTACAGGATGAATGAGGTTATGAAAGAATGGGATCCATTCGGGAGTGTACGCATTGGTCGCGATAATGACATGAGAGGCATGAACCCGAAATCGCGCACCTGTGAGAACATGCCCTTTTGCATCTTGGTCCCAGCGCTCGACGCGACTTTGAGAATAGATACCGACACCTTGTTGTTGAGCTTCATTTAAAAGAGCATGAATGAGTTTGAGAGGATGGACCATGCCATCATCTGGAAACCACGCTGCCACATCGTATCCAAGGTTTTGCAGTGAGTGGGGTTGATCTCGCGGCAAGAGAACTCGGGCGAGAATGCCGGAATCCCTAAAAAGCGAGACGGTTTCTTCAATCCCTGACCGTTCGCCCGCGTCTCCTCCAAGATAGAGACTGCCGGTTTGATGAAAATCGAGGTCATAGCGTGCCCGCAACGGCTGCAACCACTCAAACGTGCGACGTGTCCAGTCTAAAAGGCGTAGGGCCTGCGCTTTTCCCATCATGGCGCTGGCTTCGCTTAACAGTTGGGCCGGTCCTTGCAGCAAGAGACCTCCATTTCGGCCGCTGGCTCCAAATCCAGGAAACTGCCCTTCGATGATGCTCACCCGCAAACCAGCATCCTTAAGCCAATAGCCAAGCCAACTGCCTGTATAACCGCCGCCAACGATGGCGACGTCGGTGTGGTGTTCTCCTATCAGCGGAGCATAGGAGCACTGATTGAGGGTTTGCCAGTAACTTTGCACGGTTTATTCCTCCCAGGGATCATATCCTGTCGTCCGCATTCCGGTATGGTGAGTTTCGAGACGGTGCAACCGTTAACGGACATGGTAATGTCCGTTAACATGTTTAGCGGTCAAAAGGAGATCAACGGACTGCGTTTATTATTATGGGAAGAGCAGGTTCTTGTCGAATTTTTAGATGCGAGGATAAGGTACCTCTGTGGATGAATGATAGCATTGCTCTTATCATGGACGAAGCGGATCGGGCCTCTGAGCAGCTTTTATACGCCCTTTCGCCTATTACCGTATAGCGCTTTGCCGTTATGTGTATGCAAGGGGGCGCGGATTCCGATCTTATCGGATTTGAGGTCGTATGCCGAAGAGATACGCAATCAGACAATACAATCGAAGGCACCTTGTGCAAGGTGCCTTCAGAGATCCTTCCGCCCATGTTATCGTGGTATCATGGATCGAGCATGACAGGGAAGTGGCTAATTGGTGACCTGTACCGTGATGTCTGGCGGGACGTCGAATGCGCTCGAGCTGCTGGGTACAATGGCAAAGCTGTAGGTGCCGACAGTCGTAAATTTATAAGACCAGCGGGTCAATGTGTCGGCTGAAGCTAATGGTACCTCGCCATTGGGAAGGCTTGCGCCAAAATATCCTCCGTATAACCCTAAGCTACCGTTATTCACAAGCTTGGCTGTTGCGGTGTTTTCCGGCCAGAATACTAAAGTGCTTCCCTTTTTTACAACAATCGAGGCCGTGGCTACTGTAAGATGATTGCCCTTTGGACCGGTGCTAAAGCGAAGACGTTTGCCCGGAGTTTGGGCCGTAATCTCCGTACAGGATATCTTGGCCATCTGGGCGTGTTCGTTGTGCTGTGTCGCTTGTATGGCTCCACAGGCATCTTGGTTTATCAGAATCCCGTCGGTCGTTTTTGAGAGCGCGCCGTCGGCCAGCTTGTCGTATTGGCCTCGTGCACTCCAAAGCAGATGGGGAGAGGTAGCAGGTCGCGCCCAAATGATCATTCCGTCATTCCATATGGTGCTCGCGCCAATAGACGAAGGAACTAAAAGACCAATGAGTGCGCCGTGGCTGGTTTGATGGATAGCCCACGACGAGATAGCGGGTATCGTGGGCGACTCCGATGGATAGGACTCTTGCACGGTAAGAGCTGGTGAGCGCCAAATCACGTGCCAGTGATGATTTTTTTGATTCCATACGACGGCCGACGCGTTTAGATTTGCGGTGATGACGGGCGAATGTCCGGTGGGAGTGGTCGTGACTACGAGTTCTTCCGGATTATATCCCTTAAATTTCAGATTGATGGTGCGAACGATTTTTTGGTTTTTGGACATGAGGTGCTTAAGAATCGATAATGATGGCCGAGCGACGGTTGGGGGCGCTTTAGGTGCCGAGGACGCCACCGTGCCGCAAGCCGCGGCGCCCACAGTAATTGCCAGGAGCGAGGCGACGACGACAAGTCGCCGGCCGATGCGCTTCTCGTGAAGTCTTGTGTCGTTCATGCAGATCAGCTCCATTTTCTGGTCAAAGGGTGTTGATGAATCGGCGTCATGAAACAGTTTCGTCTACACTAACGTTTTTCTCTTCGAGATGGTTACCAGTTTTACTCCCAGGATCATAAATATTTTACGGTTTTGATGGGGTCCCTGAGCCGAGATAGGTGACTTTGCCTCCAGGGGGTGGGCGAACCTGTCGTAAAGTGCGGAAGAGATGCGAAGACTTGCTATAATGAGGGGAACTTGGTGGAGGTGGAAAGTGTGGCCCTGGTGGCATCAGAAGGCGTCCGGCCTTGGCTCGCGGCGGAAGGGTTCCCTTGGCAAGGAGTGCAGTTTTATACCGACAGCGATCCGCTGTCTCTTGACAGCGGGGCGGTGTTCCCGTCGTTTCGCCTTGCCTATGAGGAATGGGGGCCGAAAACCGGCCAGCCGGTAGTGGTGTTTCACGCCCTCACCGGCGATTCTCATGTGGCTCCTCATTCGGGGGAGGACCGGAAGGGTTGGTGGAACGGGGTGATGGGGCCGGGTCAAGGTCTTGACACCAATCAATACCATGTTCTTTGCCTCAATGTGCTGGGAGGGGCGCTCGGGTCCACTGGCCCTTGGTCTCTTCATCAGGATGGCAAACCCTATGGGAGTCGTTTCCCGCACCTTACACTCTTTGATATGGCCAGAGCCGCCCACCGCCTAATTGGCCCCTGGGCGCAGGGCAACCTACGATTGATTGGTGGCTCGATGGGGGGCATGTTGGCCTATGCTTATGCAGCGCTCTATCCTGACGAGGTGCAGGCGATCTTTGCCATTGGTGCACCGATAGGTCACGAGCCTTGGGCCATTGCATATCATTCGGTGGGACGCATGGCCATTATGAGTGATGTGCATTTTGCCGGTGGTGACTATTACGAGGGCCCCTTTCCGGACGAAGGCCTCAAACTAGCGCGCATGGCAGACATGTTGTCTTATCAGCATCCGCAATCGATGCAGAAAAAGTTTGGTCGTCAAAGACAGGATCCTGATCAGAGCGAGTTTCAAATTACCTCATATCTTCGCTATCAAGGACAAAAATTGGTACGACGTTTTGATGCCAATACTTATATTGTGCTGACCACCGCAATGGACGAGTTTGCCCTCACGATGACGCATATGAAGGCTCTAGGGGCGACTTCTATATGGATGGTGGGAATTCAGAGCGACCTTCTGTATTTGCCGGAGGAAATTGAGCGCCATTATGGAATGCTACGCGATGCGGGCGTGCCCGCCCAGTTGCAGTGGCTATCAGGGCCATGGGGGCATGACACCTTTTTGGTGGAACAAGAGCGCACGGCGCAATTCGTGCGCGAATTTTTACAAATGACCAGGTGATAGGAGACAGGCTTCTCGGGTAGCCTACCTGGCAAAGGAGGCGTACCATGGCAAAGTTGGTCGGAGAAGTATTATTGGAAATTTTGCATCAGCACGATGTGGACTATGTTTTTGGTCTGCCAGGAGACTCGATTGACCCGCTATTAGATCCTATACGGCGCGACAAGAAAGTGCGCTTTATTCAGGTCCGTCATGAAGAAGCTGGCGCGTTTATGGCCTCGGCTTATGCTAAAAAGACCGGCAAGCTCGGGGTGTGCATGGGTACAGCGGGGCCGGGCGCGATTCACTTGCTCAATGGTCTCTATGATGCCAAGATGGATCATGCTCCGGTTCTCGCGATCACAGGTCAAGTGAACATCGCAAAAATCGGGACGGATTTCTTCCAAGAGGTGGATACACTCGCCTTGTATGCGAATGTGGCTCTCTATAATTATCAAGTGAGCGATGCCTCTCAAATTGGAGTATTAGCGGGGGAGGCGTGCCGAACAGCACTCGCGGAGCGCGGGGTGGCGCACTTGTCCTTCCCCTTTGAAGTGGCCACGTTCCCGGTAAAAGAGCTCGCGCCGTCTTATAGCGTTGTAGGAAAGAGCCAAGCATTTATTCCAATTGATGGCGCCCTCAACCAAGCCGTTCATCTCATTAACGAGGCTCAGCGTCCTGTGATCTTAGCGGGTCGAGGTGTTCGCTCGGAACGTGAAGCGCTATTAGCATTCGCCGAAAAGGCGAAGATCCCGATCGCCAATACGTTGCCGGCAAAAGGGGTGATTCCCGATCGGCATCCGTTAGCCCTAGGTGGACTCGGTCTATTGGGGGCCAAACCGGCTCACGTCGCGATGGAGCAATGCGACTTGTGCCTTCTATTCGGAACTAGCTATCCTTATTTGGAGTTTTTGCCGTCAAAGGGAAAGACCATCCAGTTGGATTGGTCCGCGAGTCAAATTGGTAAACGGCACGCCGTAGATGTCGGACTGGTAGGCTCGGCTGGGCCTACGCTAGAGGCACTTATGGCGAGGATTGAATCGGTTCCGGAACGCCCTTGGCTCACCAAGTTGCAGAGAGATCGTCAGGAATTTATTGCGCAGCAGCAAGAAGCCGCGAGTCGTCGGACCCAACCCGACAAGCCGATCCATCCGCAGTGGGTGGCGGATCGGTTATCTCATTTGGTGGACTCTGACGCGAACATTGCCATTGACGTGGGGAACAGCTTGGTCTGGATGGCGCGCAATTTTATGATTGAAAACCACGGCTGGCTAGTGTCCGCATGGCTTGGATCCATGGGATTTGGGCTCCCTGCGGCTATTGCTGCCAAGATTGCTGAACCAGACCGGCAAAGTGTGGCGGTCGTCGGAGACGGCGCCTTTACCATGCTGATGGGAGACTTTGTCACAGCGGTCAAGTATCACTGGCCGATTACGGTGATCATTTTCAATAATCATCGGTTGGGCATGATTAAGTTCGAACAAGAGGTCCATGGGCTTCCCGAATTCGGCACCCATTTGAAGAACCCCGACTTTGCTCTTTTTGCCGAGGCCTGTGGTGGCAAAGGGTTTCATGTCGCCAAACCGGAGCAAGTGGAAGATGTGATTCGAGAGGCTCTAAATACACCCCTACCTACAATTGTGGATATTGAGACCGATCCAGATGAAAAACCCTTGCCCCCCCGCATTACCAAAGGACAAGCGCTGGGGTACGCGGAAGCCCTATTCAAAGAGACCTTTGGCGAATGAAGCGCCGCTACTATATCATTCACAGTCGCAGAGGTACCTACTATGCCCGGCACATCTTTTGGGATGATGAGGTGATGACGTTTTGGGGGAGTACGGCCCAGGGGCGGCAACTGGTGCTCTCCTTGCCCTATCATCGTGTTCAGTCGATTGAGGAAGTGGATCGTCGAATTTCTCCTCGACGTCGCCGTCCGCGCCAGAATGTTAGAGGAAAACGGCCCCTCGCTGGCGAAGATCTCTTCCGACAATCGGAGGCGACTCATGGAGATGTTTCACACCAGCGATCATTATCACGATCGTCAGCAATGCCCATATCTCGTGCGCGACGCGCAGCCCGACGACGCATACGATCTCATTCGACTGCTCGATCAAGTCGGACAAGAAGAGATATACATCGCTGACGAAAAAGCACAGTTAACTATCGATCAAGAACGGGCGCTCTTAGAGCAGCGCGATCCGTCATTGCAGTTAGTCTTAATGGCTCTTCAAGACGATGCTATGATCGGATCGCTCGAAATGGTGCGTGGGGCGCTGAAAAAGAATCGACACACCGCCATTTTTGGGATGGCGCTTTTCCCTCACGGGCGAGGCCGAGGTATCGGCGAGGGCCTGATTCGTTCAGGAGAGAATTGGGCCAAACGAGTCGGGGTGAAAAAGATATCACTCGCGGTATTTTCATCCAATATCGCTGCGCTACGCCTCTATGGCCGACTGGGATATGAAGAAGAAGGGCGCCGCTACCGACAGTATTGTCTCCAAGATCAGTGGGTTGACGAAATTTGGATGGCGCGATGGATTTAGCTATTCTCTTGGGATAGGGCACTGACCATTTCCCAAAATTCATCCTCAGGATGCGGGGCTTCGGCAGCGTAATCACACGCGTTTTGGGCCGACGCCCGCATTTTTTCCGTATAAAAGAAAAAGGTTTCTCGGGTTTCTAGGGCGTTTTCGGCGTGAGGTTGATCTTGGGTCCACATCGAGGCAAATGCAAAGGCGTGCAAGAGTGTGCGCAGTTCCTCTTCTTGTTTGTCCCAGAGCGATGATAAGAGTTCCTCGAGAATCTCTTGTCGCGTACCCACCCACGGCGCGCCGCCCGGTAAGCGGTGACTAATGGTGTGTAGGGTGTGATCGCGATGTCGGGCCTTTAACTGAGTCCAGTCCACAATGGACTGTGGCGGTTCCATCGTGGGAGCGTCGTGATAGTTGTGTTGAGTCCAGCCAGCATGTGTTAACTGCATCATTTCATCCGGAGTTAATGCGGATTGCATCACTGATCCGAATAGGGCACCGTCGTGAATATATTCTTCCAAAATGCGAGTTCTCAGTAGCTCATCCAAGCCCACGGTGAAGTTTTGTTCTTGATTCATACCATCGCCTCCTAGGTCTATTAGTATAACCAAACATGTGAATCGTGTGCATAGATTTCCCAACCCAGGACAACCTACCCGTATCTTAGGGAAGGCGAGGGATTAATCGTGATTTCGCGATATCGCGCGTGGATTGTGGTAGTAGGATTGCTGATTCCGATGACCGCTGCAGCGTGTGGAGGGGGAGGACAATCCGCCTCTCCCGCTCACACGGTCAAAAAGGGTGCGGACAAGACCAAGCATGTGGTCAAAGAGGCGGTGAGAAAGCCGGTCGGGACCACCAAGAAAGTGGCCAAGAAAACATCAGGAACGGCTAAAAAAGTAGCCAAAAAAAGCACCGGTACGGTGAAACAAGCGACCCGGAAGACGGTGAGTACGACCAAAAAGGCTGCACGCAATACCAAAAACGCCGTGCGTCATACAAGTAAAGATACGACCAATTCGATGCGCAAGCCATCTCACACATCGTCCAGCTCTTCGAGTACGTCGGCGATGGGAAATGTGACTGCTGGCGCAAAACTTTATGCCTCCACGTGTGAATCCTGCCATGGTAAAGGGGGAATCGGAACGGCATCAGCCCCAAGATTGGCGGCTCCCTCCGCCGTGGTCTCGCAATTTGGCACGGAAAGCTCGTTGGAGGCGTTTATCGCGCACAACATGCCCGCCACTAATCCCGGATCGTTGACGGCCACTCAAGCACACAATGTGGCAGGATACATCTGGCATCTTGATGTGAAATAGCGAGTTGCGGACAGCAGATTGCGTGCGATCGCCCTCTGACATTTTTTCGGTCGAGGGCGTCTTCCGGGGTAGCGAGAGGCTAATCGAGCGCTTTGCAGGCTGCAGTTCGTGTGCGCTAAGACCTTTCTAGGGATTCTTTGGGAGAGGCTCGGGATGAAAACTTTCGGCGATGTACTTGGCTTGTGTATTCCATGTGCCGCTCACACGATCGGGATAGGTGATGTTGAGGATGTCTTCTTGTCCGTGGAGCAGATAGATTTTGGTGTAGTAATGGTGTTGACCGCGGTTCCCGGCCGCGATGAGCCAATGGTTGCCGGAGAAAACGTAGGTGGGCTGTTCTTTCCGTATCTTCCGTATGACGCCTGATAGGGTTGCAGGTGCACCTAGGGCGTTGGGGTATTGCCCGGAAACGGATACCAGCGCGGATCCATAATGCCAGGATTCACCACTCCCATTGTGGAACGGAATCGCCGCCTTAAAGTGCGTTGGAATCGACAGCGAAAATCCCCAAAGAGTGTTGTTATAGGTGAGGTCTTCTGATGGCCCCTGTGCTGTTGTGGTCACGTTTCGGGTGATGCGGGAGCGAGCTTGGGTGAGGGCTCTTACCAATCGGGAGCGATGGTCATGAAGGGTTACTCGACCTTCGGGAGTCCAGCCGCAGGCCGTCAAAAAAATACTGAGCGCAGTGGCGGACAGGGCTAATATGGAACGCATCTTCATCTGGGGGCTCCTTTTGGGGACGCTTGTCAGGTTTCCTCTTGAAATTTGACATCGTGATGGGCAATTTGGTCCGTTGACACGCGATGTCATTGAATCCGTTCGCAATGTGCGCTCGCACCGGAATCGTCGCTTACATGACACGACCTCTCTAGAGAACTAACGAATCACCTCCCAGATTCACTACTGCAAGGACACGATGGATTACGCTCTGTCCTCGCTATAACCTCCTCGATATCGCCGCGTTCGGCTACAATACTCTTAAATTGGGAAAAAGGCGGACCTAGGATGGAACTCATACTTGGAGGGATGGCATCGGGCAAGAGTCAATATGCCGAACAGCGCTTGCGGTTGTTGGCGGGCGGGGTACCGTTGGCTTATATTGGGACGATACAACCTGAAGTCGATGATGACGAATTGGCTCAAAAGATTGTGGTACATCAAAATCGCCGCGGAGTGCAATGGCACACGGTGACCGCCACCGGAGCCAAGGCGCTGGTGCAAGCAGCGCAGTTATCTCTGTCGTATGCGGTGCTTCTGGATGGTCTGGGTCTCGCACTCGCGGCACAAAGAGAGGATGAGGCATGGGAGGCAGCACTGCATCGTATGCGCCAGGATAACACTGGCATATTAATTATTGTGAGTGACCAGGTGGGCGAGGGACTGGTGCCCGCAGATCGAGACACGCGACGATTTGTCCAGCAATTAGGCCGTCTCAACCAACGACTGGCGGGAATGGCAGAGCGGGTGGAGTTGGTGGTGGCGGGCATCCCACTGGTGTTAAAAGGAGCGGCATCACCATGAACCATTTGGCCGTACTGGGGACAAGTTCTCACGTGGGAAAAAGTGTGGTCGTAGCGGCGCTGTGCCGGATATTCGCGGATGAGGGCCTTCGCGTCGCGCCCTTTAAGGCGCAGAACATGGCACTAAATGCCTATGTGACCCGAGCAGGCGAGGAGATCGGCTATGCTCAGGCCCTTCAAGCTCAAGCGGCCCGTTTGGAACCGAGCGTGCACATGAACCCGATACTCATCAAACCGGAACCGGAGCACAAGTCGCAATTAATTGTTCAAGGGCGTGTCCATGGGACGCTTTTAGCGTCGCACTATCGCGGAACGCGAGAAACCCTTTATCAGATTGCGTGCGAGTCCTTTGATGAGTTGCACCGCCACTATGACCTCATTGTGATGGAAGGTGCGGGCAGTCCGGTTGAGCTGAATTTGATGGATGGCGATTTATCGAACTTGCGATTGCCGCGATATGCCAATGCCAGCTTGGTACTGGTGGGTGACATTGACCGAGGTGGGGTATTTGCCTCGTTATATGGTACAGCCCGTCTGCTCCCCGACGAGGATCGCCAGCGGCTCCAAGGACTCATCGTCAACAAGTTTCGCGGCGATCCCAGACTCTTTGATGACGGCCGCACGATGCTGGAGGAGATTACCGGGCTTCCGGTATTAGGGGTGGTTCCGTTTGAGGACTTCAAGCTTCCCGAAGAGGATAGCGTCAGCATTCCTCAAACGGGTCATCAGTGGCGTGAATCCACGGTGCGAGTATTAGTGGTCGTTTACCCTTATATTAGTAACTTTACCGATCTCACGGTATTGGAGCGCGAGCCAGCGTTGAGTGTCGCGTGGCTGCGAAAACCACCGGTTGAACGCCCCGACCTCATTATTTTGCCTGGATCGAAAGCGACTATGGCAGACGTGAAATGGCTTCGCGAGACCGGATGGTTTGAGGCGATCAAACGCTGGATGGACGAGGGAGTGCCGATAATCGGCATCTGTGGAGGATTTCAAATGCTCGGAGAGTGGGTGCTGGATCCTGATGGTGTCGAAGGAATGGAACCTAAAGCGCCGGGATTAGGGCTCATTCCGGCGGTGACGGTCATGAAGCGTCTGAAGCAGACGGTGCGCCGCGAAGCGCAAGTGATCGCGTCCGGATGGGAAAAGGCTACTGTCATCGGTTATGAGATTCATCAGGGCGAAACGACGATTAAGGGTGAATTCTCGCCATTTATTCAAGGGGATGGATGGGTTGATGGATATATTGCTAGGGATGGAAAGGTGATCGGAACCTATCTTCATGGTATTTTTGATGGAGAGGAATTTCGTCGAGCGCTTTTGGCGAAATGGGGAATGCTGTCGCAGGCTGGACCTGATCCTGTGGACGAGGGGCTTAATCGCTTAGGAGAGGTGGTCCGCCAGCATGTGGGTATCGAGACTCTTTACCGTTTGGTCGGGTTATGACTTAGCTGCCTGGATTCTTCTGGCCGCGGTAGTGGACCTCATGGTGGGCGATCCGCTGTGGTATTACCATCCGGTGCGTTTAATCGGCCAGTTGACGATACTTCTCGAAAAAGGGATTCGGCGGATTCCATTGAAACGGACCGGGCTGCGTATTGCGGGAGCAGTTATGACCATATTTATTGTGCTACTTGTCTTCGCTCTCATTTCTGCGCTTCTTATTGTGACTCACGCCATTTCTATATGGTTATTCTTATTGATGGTGGTTCTGTGGACCTATTGGGGACTCGCCATTCGCGGACTCACGGATGCTGCACTCTTAGTGTATCGGCCCTTAATTACCAATCAGTCGCAAGAAGCTCGCCAATACTTGCGATTTATTGTCAGCCGCGACACCAGCGCTCTCACATCGGAAGAGATGATTCGTGCCACCATCGAGACGGTAGCAGAAAACACTTGTGACGCGGTGATTGGGCCGTTATTTTATACGTTTCTAGGCGGACCGGCCTGGCTGTGGGCGTATAAGGCTGTCAACACGCTCGATTCCATGATAGGGTATCATAGTGCTCGTTACGAGGACTTTGGATGGTTTGCTGCGCGTCTTGACGACTGGGCCAACTATATTCCGGCACGCTTGTCGGGACTCGCCATTAGTGTGGCGGCCTCGATGGAAGGGCGTTTCCGTCAAGCCTATCAGACGATGAAACGAGATGGTCGGCGGCACCCGAGTCCTAATAGCGGGATGTCCGAGGCGGCAATGGCGGGAGCCATTGGGGTAGCCCTCGGCGGGCCCAATGTTTATGATGGAGTGGTTTCGCTGAGACCGAAGCTCGGAGTGACAGAACGACCGCTGCACCCGACGGCAATAATTCATGCCATCGCTGTCAGTTGGCGTGCGACGCTGGTAACAGCAATAACCTTTGGAGTGATTGCCGTGATGATGTCAGGACGTTGGCTATGAGAAGTATGCGATCTGCAATTGCATTTTTAACCAGGATTCCTACGGGATTCAACGGGCCACTACAACGTGGGACGGTGGCATGGTTCTGGATTCCAGGGCTCCTAGCGGGTTTGGTCTGGTACCTGTCTTTTCAACTATTCGGCCCGACTGCGTTAGGAGCGGTGTGCGCCATTGGAGGAGAAGCGGTGTTGACGGGCGGATTGCACTGGGATGGGTGGGTCGATACGTTTGATGGCTGGATGGCTCCCAAAGACCGACGCACCGTAGCTCGCCGCGACTCCCGCATTGGAACAGGAGGGGCACTCTTTTTAGGGTTGGCTCTCCTGGCGTTTTGGACGCTTTGGACCAACAGCGGTTCGTTGAGTCCCATGATTTTGATATTGCCTCCGCTTTGGGCTCGTGCTTCGATGGCTTGGGGGGTATCGTGGCGCTATGTGGATCCGTCAAGTGGGTCGCTTAATGCACTCGTTGAGGCCACAGATGGCGGCACGGCGTCGTGGGTAACGCTTATCATGTCGCTGTTGATTGCAGTATTGGCCATCGGGTTTGAAGGGGTGAACGTGTTTGGCGGCACGTTGCTTGTGGTGGGACTCTTTATGTTATGGGCACGAAAACTCTTTGGCGGGATGAATGGTGATGTGTTAGGGGCCTCGGCCATCTTGACCGAGATCGTCGGACTCTACTTTTTGGTGGCTGTGGCTGCCCATCCGGTATTTTAAATGCATGGCGGGGACTGGTATGCGGCATTGAATCGTCTTGGGTCCACGCCGCAGGAAGGACTCTGCGATCTCTCGGCCAGCATTTCCCCATATGGCCCTGGGCCTCGTGCGCGCACACGGTGGCCGAGTCTCATTGAGGAGTTGGACCGATATCCTGACCCACATTATACCGAGCTTAAAGAAGCAATTTCTCTTCATTATGGGGTGGATACCCGCAATGTGGTCGTCGTCGCTGGGGCGATGGAAGCGATTGACACGCTCTTGGCTTCTATTCGCCCGCCACGCCTTTACCTCAGATCCCCGGTGTTTTCAGAGTATCGCGATCGCGCAGAGCGTCAAGGGATACCGGTGATCTCGATTTCCTCCCCCGAGGAGTTGGCGGAGCCGGGAATGTTGATGATGGCTAATCCTATCAATCCGAGTGGACAGCGCATTACGTCTCAGGAACAACAACTCTGGGTAGAGCAGGCTCGTCGCACCCAGGTGATGGTAGTGTGGGATGAGGCTTTTCTTGAGTTTGTGCCCGAGTGGCGTTCGTATACCCGTTTAGGCGATATCCATGATGGGCAAGAACTGGTGATGGGATCACTGACCAAGTTCTATGGACTGGCAGGACTTCGCGTCGGGTACGTAGCGCTTTCGTCGACTCTCGCGCAAGCGCTAGAGAAATTTCTCCCTCCCTGGCGCATCGCATGGCCCTCCGCTGTGGTGGCCCGGGAAGCACTCATGGATGAAGAGTACTTTGCGGATACGCGAAAGTGGCTTATTGCGGAGCGCCAGTGGCTCCGTCGCGCACTTGAGCCTGAGGTGTCTTGGATTAGTGATAGTGTCGCCAATTTTCTCTTGGTTGTTCCCCATGCCCCGGTACCGTTACTAACAAAACATTTAGAAGGCCACGGTATCCTTATTCGGGATGCCGCTAGTTTTGACAATGTACCGCCAAATGCGGTACGTATTGCCGTAAAAAGGCGTCAGGATAGTGAGCGGTTAATGGCGGCTTGGCGAGCATTTTCTGGGCGATCGACATAGTTGGGGCGTTTCACATCAACCACATAGCCGCCCGTGACGCGTACTAAGTTATGCGGAGTCAGCGCGACCCAGAGTGAGGGATCACCAGCGGCCGCCCAAACAAACGGCTGTCGCATTAAATCTTCGTCAATAAAGATGGGCATTTGATAGGATTGTCCCGCGGGTGGCGAACCATAGACATGGGTTCCACAGAGTGCGGAAACTTCGGTGGGACTGGCGGGACGCACTTCGACCCCAAACCACAGTTCTAGTTTGGATAAATCGATACGGTTGACAGGACTATGGAGCACGACCACGGGCCGATTGCCGCACCAATAGACAGAGACCTCCACCATTTGCTGAATTTCGGCATTCAGGCGATCTGCAGCTTGATGTACCCCTCGGGTGAGATAGTGGAGCTTTCGACGGTCCACCAAGGGGATGGCCCCGCTATCTACCATTTCTAAGAAGGGAAACTCGATCTCGATGGGCATGTGGGGCCTCCGTTCAGCATAGTATAATTAGCTTATAGAAGATATAGGGACAAGGTCAACATCTTGGTCTGTATTAGGAAATGGGAGTTGTTCATGGAAGAGACGCGTCGGTTGCGGATTTTGCATCTATATCCTGACCATATGAATCTCTATGGCGATCGTGGCAATGTCTTAACCCTCGTGAAGCGGGCGGAGTGGCGTAACATCGATGCGAGTATACAACTGCGAGAAATCGGTGAGCCGATTGACTGGGAAGCGGTGGACTTGGTGTTTATGGGTGGCGGGGAAGACACCCACCAAGCCCATATCGCCGATGATTTTTTAGGAATTGCGTCGCCACTAGTGGCGCGCCTCGCAGAAGGCTTGCCGATGCTCGCCATTTGCGGTGCCTATCAGTTATTAGGGGAGTATTATGTGGCTTCGGACGGCACTAAACTTCCTGGACTTGGATTTTTAGATGTCTATACGGAACGGGGGGACAAACGGGCGATTGGTGATGTGGTGACACGCACCGATCTCGAGATTGACCCGAAGACGGTCGTGGGATTCGAAAACCACGGGGGGCGCACCTATCTTCGCAACGGTACGCGTCCCTTGGGACAGGTGCGGTTGGGACGCGGCAATAACGGCGAAGATGGAACCGAGGGGGCGATCAAAGGGCATGTAATAGGCACCTATCTTCACGGGTCACTGTTACCGAAAAATCCTCACTTGGCTGACATGCTACTCGAATGGGGCTTGCAGCATTCCGGTCAAAATGCGAGTCTTGGGACGCTCAATATCGCTTTAGAAATGCAAGCGCACCAGACAATTTTAAATCGCGCCCAATTTCATAGATAAAACCAGAATGTGCATGATATACTAAAGGACAACAACGTCGACCTGTGTGCTCGTTTGAAAGGAGACTCTATGGACATATTATCGCCGGTTCATATTATCATTTTGTTAATCGTCGCTTTATTAGTATTTGGCCCCAAGCGGTTACCGGAGATTGGCTCTGGACTAGGAAAGAGCATCCGCGAGTTTAAGCAGTCTATGAATGGTGTCATGCAAGATCCGACAGCGCCACCGCAACAGCCGACTCCTCCGGGTCAGGAATATCCGGCACAAGTGGTCATGACCGAGGACAACACGCCAAAATAGTGGTGTGTGGGAAGTCGCAGAAGGGCCCCTCATTAGTGTGGGGGTTCTTTTGTGTTATGAGGAGGCTATCGTGGCAGATATTGGATCCTATATTGGGCATACACCATTAGTGAAGCTAGGCAAGCTAAGTCAGCAATATCAGACCTCGGTTTGGGCAAAACTTGAGTCTCGCAATCCCGGAGGGTCCATTAAGGATCGGACGGCATTTTCGCTCTTAGAGGATGCCATGAGGCGAGGGCAAGTTCAATCCGATACCGTCATTATTGAAGCCACCTCTGGCAACACCGGCATTGCCCTTGCCATGGCCTGTGCAGTGCATCAGTTGAAACTGGTCATCTTTATGCCTGAGGGGCAAAGCCTTGAGCGCAAGCAGCTCTTTTGGGCGTATGGAGCCACCGTTATTGAAACGCCGCAGAGTGAGCGGACGGCGGGAGCAATAGCGCGCGCCAAGGCTCTGGCAAACGTTCTTCCGGAAGGACTCATGTTGAGGCAGCATGAGAATGCGGCCAATCCAGCCATACATGAACAAACAACAGGTCCAGAAATTTGGAAGGATACGCAGCGAGAGGTGAAAACTTTTGTTGCAGGTGTCGGAACCGGAGGGACCGTCACCGGAGTTGGCCGATACCTGAAGTCCAAAAGTCAGGCCATTTCCATCGTTGCGGTCGAACCTAAAGGTTCTGCCGTATTATCGGGGGAGGCTCCCGGAAACCATAAGATTCAGGGGATTGGGGCCGGATTTATTCCGGAAATTCTAGATCGGCAAGTGATTGACCGGATAGTGACTGTTGCGGATGAAGAGGCCCTGACGGCAGCGCGCATGTTGCCGCGAGATGAGGGCCTCCTTGTAGGCATTTCCTCGGGGGCTGTTTATGCCGCGGCGGAAACCCTCTTGAAAGAGGGACATACCGACATCGTAATGATCTTTGCTGATTCTGGAGAACGATATTTGTCGACGGGGCTCTATCAGGAGACGACAGATGAATGGTTACGTCATCGTACCCCGAGTTTTTTTGACAACAATGGATAAACCGCGTATTATCGAGAGGGCTTGGGGGTAGGTGGAGGCTTGGTGCTTTCCTTGGACTTCAAATCCAATGGCCGGCTTTCGAAGTCGGCGGTGGGTTCGATTCCCACATATCCCCGCCAAAGTCAAGTCCCGCAAGGCTTCCGAGGTGTGTGGTTGGAACCAATTCTTGTCATGAATGGACAGGAAATGCTTCCAAATCACTTTAGCCAAGAAATGCTTCCAAACTTTTTGCATGCCATACCGGCATGCTCCTGGCCTATGCAATCCAGATATTTTAACGTACTAACGCCCCCGAAAATGCATGATTAGGTGTGTTAAGTGTTTGGGGCTTGCGGGCGGCCCCAGATAATCTCGCCGACCGTCATAAACGCCACTTGGCCATTCGCCGCGAAGGGGGTGCAGAGCGCACGAACCTCCCGGTCAAACGCGGCTGCCGCCACCGGCGTCATCCGGTCCCGAGACAGTCCATTCCGCGCATGAAATGACTCGATGTAGTCATCTATGGGCTGTTGAAACGGCACCGGCGCCGTCTCATAGCGGCGGCTCACCGTGAACAATTGGCGTCGGGTTAGTTCCTCAATGAGATCATAGGGTTGATAGTCCTGATTCGTGGATAACCGCTGGATGAGCGGGCGGAGCGCTTGGTGCCAGGGAGGGGCTACCACCTCCCACCCGACGATGGCCAAGAATCCATTCGGAGTCAGAGCGGTCGCGATGCGCGGGAGGATGACATCCCAGTCCATCCAGTGCAGGCTTTGCCCGGCCGTGACCAGCGCATAGGGCGGGGCCAGTGGCGCCTCTTCGGCTTTCCCCGCGGCCCAGTGCAGATTCGTCCGGTCACCGCCCGGGAGCTGTTTGCCCATGGCAATCATACCGGGCGACCAATCGACGGCGTCCACCCGGCTCACGCAGGCGGCTAGAGGCCGCGCTAGTTCGCCGCGCCCACAGCCAATGTCGAGGAGGTTGGCGGGATTCTCCCGAATGAGCCCCAGGCGGTGCTGTGGGCGGCGAGCCGGTCAAGGCCGGCGTCAGCCGCCCTCTGGGGGCGCCTTGACCGCGCCGTCGCGGACAGCGAAAATCTGCCTGCTCCCCAAGGATGGCACTGATTCCAACAGTTTGCGATAACCACGAGTTTTTCGTGTCTATTCTATTGACACAAGTCCGAATACGCGTTCATTGATGAACACCGCTCCACCTTCCGCATCACGAAGATGTGCGACGTCTTACAGGTATCACGGAGCGGATACTATGCGTGGCGAGACCGGCCGCCCAGACCTCGGGCCATCCGGCGCGCGGAGCGCCGGGAACAGATCCGGACGATTTTTGCTGAGAGTCGGGGGCGCTATGGCAGTCCAAAAATCACGGCGGTCTTACGCCAAACCGGAGAGCGGATCGCGCAGAAGACGGTGGCCCGCTTGATGCGAGAGGCGGGGATCCGATCCCGTGTGGTCCGCAAATATAAAGCGACCACGAACTCCCGGCATGCCCACCCGGTCGCGGACAATATCCTAAATCGCCAGTTTGTGGCCGAGCGGCCCCATCAGGTGTGGATGACGGACATTACGTATATCGCGACCGACGAGGGATGGCTCTATTTGGCCAGCGTGGAAGACTTATATAGTCGCCAAATTATCGGGTGGGCCATGGGCGACCGCATGACGCAAGACCTCGTCATTCAAGCCTTCGATCAGGCGGTGGCCCGGTATCAGCCTCCCGAGGGCGTACTCCATCACTCGGATCGCGGGAGTCAGTATGCGGCCCAAGCCTACCGGGACCGGCTCTCCGCGGCGCACATGACGGCCAGTATGAGCCGCAAGGGCAACTGTTGGGACAATGCGTGCATCGAGTCCTGGCATAGTCTGCTCAAGAAAGAGTTAATTTATCTCGATCGCTGGCCCACCCGGGCGGCGGCGCAACGGGCGATTTTCGAGTACATTGAAATCTGGTATAACCGACAACGGGTGCACAGTGCGCTGGGCTATCGCACCCCGCACGCGGTGTTGACCGCCGGAACAGTCCCCACACCATCCTTGGGGGCTTTTCCACCCCCTAATGAAACGTGACACGTGCGGCCTCCATTTGGTAGGGTAAGAACGGTCAAAATAAGGAGGAGAGCATGAGCCAATCGTAT
>NZ_JBYCKN010000202.1:0-4080 GCF_057473405.1 Sulfobacillus sp. TH-112 | reverse complement strand
GGGCAGAGGAGGAACGCCCGGAACGTCGACGTCGCGCTGACGCTGCCTATAAACGGGCATTGCAAATTGGGGACGAACCTTCTTGGCAACATGCCGAAATTGTAGAGCGCAGTTACGGTCAACTCACCGAGATGATGACCTCTCATGATCCGTATTTTGCGCGTGTTCGCGGCACCATGCAGGACATGGATGGGGAAACCTTTGAGGTAGATCTGCGCGTGCATCGTTACCATCGGTCGGAGACGTTTCCAATATCCCACCAAGAGGAAATGTTGGACATTAGTCACTTGGCTCCTTTAGCTGACTTAGTTCGTAATCCGGCACAACAGGAACTCACGCTCACCTTGAGCGATCGGAAGTTTCTCGACTGGCCGGAAGCGAGCCAGCTGGGCCACATTCAGGTACTCTCTTGTCAGGTCGAGGATATTGAATTGGAGAACAGTCGCGTCATCCGGGTGGCCCCGCGATACGGGGCTATTTTTGAAGACCGGGTGCGAAGACGTCTCCAACAGTCGGCATCCCCCGCATTAGACGTGTTAGCCGACGTGCTAGACCAGGAGCAAAACATCATTATTAATAATCGTGATCCACAGATTCGCCTGATTGTACTGGATGGTCCTGCGGGCACGGGGAAGACGGTTGTCGCCACGCACCGGATTGCCGTTGCGGAACGGCCAGATAGTCCCGGATGGTATCTTACTCCGACGCCCACACTGAGGGACTACATTAAACCCGTATTGCCTCGCTTGGGGCTTGAACGGGCGCGAGCTCAAGCCATGAGTCTCGTGGATTTGGTGCTGAGATTATGGCCAGAATTTGCTTGGGGCGATGACTTAGGCGGCATCGTACCGGAAAGTCCATTGTCCGGTGAAGAGTGGCTTGCGACTTGGACTGCCATACGCAATGAGCGACCACAATTAGGCCCCGAAGCACTTTTCCGATTGGCTGCGGAGAAGTTGGGGGTCGGTCTCAAGAAGACGTGGGAGGTATCAGATGTGGCGGCATTATTGTGGTTTGCCGTCTGGTTGAAACGGCCACGCCCTGAACCTGATCCGCAGTGGATCATTATTGACGAAGCCCAAGCGATACCGGTGCTGGCATATCGCGCTCTGGGGCAATGGCTTCCTAAGAGCACCTCCTGGGTCTTGGCTGGTGACTTCATGCAACAAGGAGCCGAACACGAGAGTCGTGATTGGCATCATATTGAAGAGACGTTGGGTGTGCCTAAAAAATCGGTGGTGCCGTTGTGGCTCAAGTATAGCTATCGGGTGCCGCCGAAAATCCACGCGGCCGCTGAGCGTTTACGACAGGCGATAGCACCCACCTCCCCTCCCAGTGAAAGTGTTCGTTGGCATGCGCAGCAGGGAGCGATTAGTGTCCGCATCTTCGAGAACCATGATGCGGTGATGGTCCATGTTCAAGAGACGGTGCAGAAGTGGAATGAGGAGGGGATGACGTCAATTGTGATTCTTTGTCCGGACCACCAACAAGTCCTTCGCTGGAGATCGCATCTGACCAGTCTGGGGATTTCAGCACAGTCACTCGATGGCAAGGGCGCCTATCAAGGGGCGCTTGCCATCGCCACATTGGATGCGGTGCGGGGACTGGAATTTGACGGCGTGATGATTCTTGATGTGACCGCGGACTATTATCCAGATACCAGGTTAGCCGCAAAAACTCTCTACACGTCTATTACTCGGGCTCGGCGGAGTGTCGAAGTGGTGGCTCGGGAGGATAATCACGTACGAGCATCCAAGTGGTTGCAGGTACTCCAAGAGCGATCGGGATCCTGAAGAGTGTTGCTTTTTGGATTGCGATAAGATAGTCTCAGGATAGAAGAAATGATAGATACCGCCATGGGGGTGAGGAATATGGAATCGACGACGATTATTTGTTGTGCCATGGTTCCTGAATCCGTGAGGGGACGGACGGTGTCCTAACGTCTTTCCTGTCATCGAAGTCCGGGGCTGTGGCCCGGGGCTTTTTTTGTTGTGCCGACTAATCGGATCACACATGATGACGGGAAAGGATTTGAAGACGAACCATGAATTCTTGCGACAATTTAGCACGGTGGGGCTTTGATAAGAGCTTTCAATCGCTCTGGAGGGAAAATAGCGCTGTAGGGAGACCAGGACGGGTTATCGCGGACTACGGAGAGGAGTATGTGGTGGTTTTGGAAGGGCAGGGGGACGAATCACCATATCTTCGCGCGAAGGTGGCGGGGCGATTGCGACACGGATCCCATGATATCGACCACTGGCCCGCTATTGGAGATTTCGTGGTGGTGGATGGCCAGGGAGAAGAAGGGCGTATCGTGGCAGTATTACCTCGACGGTCGGCCCTGATGAGAAAAAGTACGGGGGAGCCATGGGCGGCACAAGTCATGGCCGCCAATATAGATACGGTGGGTATTGTTGAGAGCTTGAACCGACCGATTAGTGCGGGACGATTAGAGCGAAGTTTGGTGCTCGCATGGGATAGTGGAGCCAGCCCAGTGATTATCCTCACCAAAAGTGATTTAGATCACGAGGCCATGAAACATATTGACGAGGTGCAGCGTCTTGCGATGGGAGTGCCTACTATCGGGATTAGTGTGCTCGAGGGCATGGGACTCGAAGCACTTCAAAAAATATTGGTGGCACAAAAGACCGTCGCCTTAATGGGGCCATCAGGAGTAGGCAAGTCGACGCTCATTAATTATTGGCTGGGAAGAAACGCTCAACAGGTGACAGAGGTGCGCCACGAGGATGGCAGGGGGCGCCACACCACCACCCATCGGTCCATGTTCCAAACCATGAGCGGTGCCTTAGTAGTAGACATCCCGGGTATTCGCGAGGTTGGCCTTTGGCATGGTGAGGTCACGGAGGTGTTCTCCGACATCGAGCAATTAGCGACAGAGTGTCTCTACCGCAATTGCCAGCATCAGTCGGAGCCAGGCTGCGCAGTCCTGGAAGCGATTGATCAAGGGGATCTGGATAGGGCCCGATTGGTACAATTTAATAAACTGGCACGAGAGTTAGCCTATATTGAGCAAAGGCGATCGCCGAAAGCCCAGTCTGAAGCACGACAGCGGTGGAAAAAGCTCACTCGTAGCACCCGTCAGAAAAAGCCTTGAGGCGCGGGCCGCCACTGTTCCGTCCTCAATCTTAAGCGCTATCAATGAGCTTTTTCGGAGAGCACTGATAAGGTATTCTGATGCGGAGGTGTTGTAGTGCTTAAAAGGTATGAGACGGTGGAAGACATTGAAGAGTTTTTGCTTGCGGGCCGCCACCACGGAAAGCCGGGTCGGAACGGGGTGGAAAAGCATCGACTAGCGGCGGAGTTGTCCGCAGATGCGCTCCATTGGGCCACAGTCTTAGCGGATTCGCAGGTGTCATCGGCTCGGCAAGTCGCGGCATTGTTAGTCGGGCCATTATGGGCACGAGATTTTTTCTGGGCTGAAGAAGCCAAAAGACTGGCCAACGATGTCGACTGGGAAGTCAGGGAATGGGTGGTATCAGCATTTCAAGTCTTCTATGAATCGCATCCGGAGATTGGGTACCCACTTTTTACAGAATGGGCGGCGCAAGAGAGTGTTGGCGTGAAGCGCGCCATTGTCGTGGCAGTCAAGGGGATTGGCCAAAGTGGGCTATCTAATCCGGCCCCACTTTTAGATATCCTATCGGGTGCGATGATCGAGGAAGAGGAGTATGTGCGAAGAAATTTGGGCCCCTTCGCGATCGGTGACGGCCTCTTAATACGATTTCCTGAGGCGGTTCTCGATTGGTTGTCACCATGGGCTTGTCATCCTTCGTGGGCCGCCCCATGGCAACTTTATGGCCGTCCATGGCTCGCCGATTTGAGTGGAGATACCGAGGAGAGGGTTTTAACCGTTTTTACCTATAGTTATCCATGGTTGTATAATTTAGGTATGAACCGAACACTTGTGGGCATTCGTGAAGCAGCCGAATTTTTAGGCGTGACTCCCTCGACGTGACGTCGAGGGGAGCATGAAGGTAAACTGATACCCGATGAACGTACCGCGGGTGGGTATCGTCGTTACGACTTAGCTCGCTTGCGTCCTGATCAGGTTCATCACCG
>NZ_JBYCKN010000201.1:0-11559 GCF_057473405.1 Sulfobacillus sp. TH-112 | reverse complement strand
TCCATATTCAGCATTCACCTGCTCTTTCATGGCGTCCAGAGCTTTTAGAACCCGACTATTCATTGCAGCATGCCTCCACCATCTCATTATAGAGGGTCTGACGGTCGCTGGCATCGAAGGTAACGGCTATATTAAAAGAATCGTGGCAAGCGCCGCCCATGTCTTTTCCCGACATCCCGGCGCATGGGACCTGAAAAACGGTGATCGGCTAGACTAAGCATCTGGAAAATGCGGCATGACAGCTCTTCAATGCCCAAAAGGAGTCAGATCGATGAAACAGAATAAATATGATGTCCCACAGTTTTTCTTGAAGTACAGTCAGATGAACCGATCCAAAAAAGGACTGTCCGCCGCGGGAGAATGGATGACGTTTCGGGCGATGCTTCCTGACCTTCGCGACAAACGAGTGCTGGATTTAGGCTGTGGATTCGGTTGGCACTGCCGTTATGCGCAAGAACAGCATGCCGAGGCAGTTCTGGGAGTCGATCTATCGGCTAAAATGCTGGAGCGCGCTCGAGCCGATACGCAAGATCCGGCAATTCAATATTGTCAGCTCGCTATCGAGAGCATCGACTTTCCCGAGAATACGTTCGACGTGGTTATCAGTTCTCTCGCGCTCCACTATGTCCAGGATTTTTCGCAGGTTTGCCACAACGTCGCGCGCTGTTTGAGTCCCGATGGTGACTTTGTATTCTCTGTGGAACATCCGATCTTTACCGCGGACGTCAGCCAGGACTGGTGTTACGGCTCCGCTGGGGAACGGCGCCATTGGGTCGTGGATCACTACCACGAGGAAGGGAGGCGCGATACCCAGTTTCTCGGTGAAGAGGTCGTGAAGTATCACCGAACCGTTGCGACCTACATGAATGACTTGATAGCTTCGGGATTCCACATTCGAGACGTGCAAGAATCCAAATCGACAATCGCAATGTTCGATGCCGCTCCCCAAGTGCACGATGAATCGCGTCGCCCCATGTTTCTCCTCGTAGCCGCTCGTAAAGGATTGTTTTAGATGGCGCTCAAAGAGGTTCGTCAGAGTATTGACTTTCAAGCGACGGTTGTGGCACGTGGTGACTCAAGAGACGCTGATGGAGTTATTTTGGGGATTTTCTAACATGTGATGCATGTGACTCATGGTAGATCAGGCCTTTCTTCTAACCTGACGCATGATAGCTAAGGCCTACGGCTTTGATCTAATAAATAAACCGAAAAATCCACCTACCGTTGTCACATCGTCAGTGTTAACGCACTGTGAGAACCCGGCTGGCTACCGTGTTGATCGCGAGGATCGCCATCTTGACCCAAAAGAGGGGAATCCTTGCGGCCTTTCGCCTCCGGAGCCGGATACCGGAGGCGAGGAGCGGCAAGAACCGATTAATGGTCGATCCCAGGACCTGTATAAAGGTGTTTCTCGTGACCTACCCCGATCAGCAGAAAGCTGACACTGGGCACAATGGACAGTATTGCCGTCGCGCCAATGGCTGGTCCTAGTGCGTGGTGTCCGATCCATTGTCCTGCAATAAGAGCCCCAATCGGTCCGGCCGTGTGGAGAAGAGTACGGATGTGTGTTAAGACCATCGCGCGAATATCTTCAACCAGGGCATCGAACCGTAGCTGGAGGACCATGACGGAGGTGCCTCCGGCGAGTCCCGCGCTGAGAATAGCGGCGATAAAAGCCCAGACCGGTTGCGAGAGACCGACCCAGTATCCCGTCATAGCGACGCCCGCGATGGCTTCCATGATCCATAGGCGTACTAACATCGGCCGTGATGAGTGGCGACTCGGCCAGTACCATGCGCCCGTAGTCGCTGCGATGGCCGCCAATGCGCCGAGGAGTCCATAAAAGAACGCCGGAGCATGCCAATGATGCACCATCATGGGTTCGATGACCGTGAGCCCGCCGGCGCCGAGATTGCTCATCCAAAATACGATGAGAGGAGCCCAGAGTCGTATATCGCTGCGAATGACTCGCCACGGACGAATGGTGGCCGGATGCGGCGAAGGATCCGGAGGGCGAGTCTCATGCTGTGGGGGAATGGATAACGTATAGAGATTGAGTGACGCCACGGCAAAGACCACTGCGGTCATGAGAGCTAAAACCGTCAGAGGAAGGATCATGACCAATAATCCGCCGGTGACCGCCCCACCTACAGCAGAGATATTCCATCCCGTTTGCTCGAGCTTCATGGCCACCGGCAGATGCTCTTTGGGAATGAGACGCGGCCATAAGCTAGGGCCTCCACTGGCATTGGCGATAAAGGTGAGACCCCAGACGGCGCTTGCGGCGTCAATGAACCACATTTGTCCGAGACCCGGCCATGCCAGCCAAACTGTCAGTGCGGCATATGCCGCGGTGCGCAATATAAAGTCGGCCACCATCACCGGGCGGACGCCCAGACGATGAAATAATCGGGCCACGATAGGGCCACCAGCTAATACGGGAATGGTAGACCAAAAGCTCAGCCAACCCAGTTGTTGCGCTCCGTGGGCATGAGTCGCGAGAGTCCAGAAGAGAGCCACTTGAAATGCCTGGCTCCACCACGCGGAACCCGTGTCACCAATCCAGTAGCGCAAGAACTGGGGATGTTTTCGTATAGACATCATAATCCCCTCGTCGATAGCGTTGGTTTGTATGGACGAGAGGACTCTAAGGGGGCGTTAACCGAAGAGAGGACGGAGCACCTTTTGTGACACGAACCATGGTGGCACCGCCCTTCCAGAAATTTTTGTACCCCATTATATCACGAAATATCGATGGCTTCTGACTCCGCGATACGTACCCTTTGCACTTGATTTAACCCGGTTTTTGGGTTAGCCTCGATTGCGCCTTGGCAGGGACGATGAGGAAAGAAGCTGTCTAGAGTGCCAGTAATTCACGTACATCTTCCTCGCTTAAGGAACTTAGCCCCTCTTCGTTGGCTTGAATCACCTGACTGACCAAATCTCGCTTCTTTTGTTGTAGTTCATACATTTTTTCTTCAATCGTGCCTTCGGTGATGAGACGAATCACTTGCACCACATTACGTTGTCCAATGCGATGGGCGCGGTCGGCGGCTTGCTCTTCGACGGCCGGGTTCCACCACAAATCATACAAGATGACGGTATCGGCCCCCGTTAGATTGAGCCCGGTACCCCCAGCTTTGAGCGAAATGAGAAAGATGGGACGATCGCCGTGGTTAAATTGCTCGGTGAGCGTTAACCGGTCTTTGACGGGAGTCTCGCCATCAAGATAGAAATAGGAGTGGCCGCGTCCCTCCAATTCTTTTTTGATGATGGCGAGCATCGACGTAAACTGCGAGAAGATGAGCATCTTTTTTTGCGACGCCAATGCTTCATCAATAATCTCCAAGAGTAACTCGAGTTTTCCGGACCCTCCCGAATAGTTTTCGGCGAACATGCCCGGATGACAACAAATTTGTCGAAGGCGGGTAAGACCAGCCAAAATTTTGAATCGACTCTTTTGGAAGTCGGATTCTTCGAGTTCTTGACTCGTGGCTTTACGCAACTCCTCCAGATATCCAAGATAAAGGGTTTTCTGCGGGGTGGTCAGATCCGCTAGTTCGGTGGTTTCAATCTTATCCGGTAACTCTTTGAGTACATCTCGTTTCAGACGCCGTAAGAGAAATGGCCGGACGCGACGCGCAATCATCTCGGGAGGGAGTCTGCGAAAGGCCTCTCTATTGGAAAATAGGGTCGGGAACACCGTGTGCAAGATGGACCATAAGTCATCGAGAGAATTCTCAATGGGCGTTCCGGTCAGGGCATATCGCCGGGGACTCTCAAGTGAGGCCACCGCTTGCGCCGTTTGGGTGGCATGGTTCTTAATCGCTTGCGCCTCATCAATAATGAGGGCGTGATAGGTAGGCCCGGTGAAAAGATCGGTATCACGGCGCAAAAGCGGATAACTGGTGATGAGGACGTCCACGTCAGTGAGATCTTGCATCATCGCTTCACGCTCATCTCGGGTTCCGGTGACGATGCGGGTATTCAGCGAGGGCGCAAAGCGGGCGATTTCGTGTTCCCAGTTAAACATCAGAGAGGCTGGACAGACAATAAGTGCGGGATGATCAAATGGCCCCTTTTCTCGTTCCGCGAGGATAAAGGCAATACTCTGCAGGGTCTTTCCGAGACCCATGTCATCGGCTAATATGCCGCCAAAGCCATAGTGATTGAGCGTGGCCATCCACTGAAAGCCGAACCGTTGATAGTCGCGCAAGGTGGAGGTCAGCGACGCGGGGGGATCTACCTCAATATTGTCGGGATGCTTAAGGTTGTCAAGGAAACGTCGTAGCGATCGACCAACCGCCACCGTCTCGGAGCGGTCGGTTTGATCAATGAGGTTCAGTCCCCGTAAAGCTGGTAGTTGGATTTTATTTCCCTGGCGCAGTTCTTTGGCACTGACGTCGAGGTCCTCCATGAGAGTGCCAAGCTCGCGAAATCCTGGGGCATTCAACGGCACAAAGGCCCCGTCCCGGAGCCGATGATAGCGTTTTTTTTCAATCACCGAGCGCAGAAGTGCGCGGGCTTCTTTGGCATCAATCCCGTCGATGTCGAAGGTCACCTCGAGCCAATTCATGTTGGAGGTCAAATCGACCGAGGAGCGAGCGGACGGGAAGGAGCCGTGCACGATGGGGTCGAGTGATTCCGTGAGATAGACTTGGTAGTCGTTCTGCAACTGTGGGAGATGGTCCATCAAGAAGGTGAACTGGGCGTCTTCTTGACGCAGGTAGAGGCGGTCGCCCTCGGGGATGAATTCTGCGGCGTGCAGCCGAGCCAAAAAATTGTCTTCGGCCGTCGTATCCCGAATAATAATCCCGTCTGATGACGTCTTTTTGTTCTCCGATTGAAGCGCCTTAATCGTATTTTTTCCATATTTAAACCGCGGTTCCGCGACGAGAGCACCGTTTTGGATGTCGAGGTAGAGTTGTCCCTGCATGGGTTCCTCAACCACCCGATTGGCGATCTCTTTGGCAATCTCCACCTCAGAGACTTTCTTCAAAGCAGGGATGACATGCTCTAAGATTGGTTCTAGATCTGCTTTAGAGGCAGGAAGCACAAGATTATCGCTAGTCGCGGTCATTTTTTTCATGCTAGACAATGGACGGATGATGGTATCCTCTAGCGGATAGAGTGTGGAACCCGCTATCGCCATACCGTAGGCCGGCAAAAATGTGACTTGAGAGAGCCCGGAAACCCTGAATTCATAGTGGTGATCAGGGCTGGCCGTTAAGGCGATTTTCACGGGTAATGAAGTATTATCCGAGATGGTGAGCGGCCTTGAGTGCTCCAAAGACACCGGGATTTTTCGTAAATAGGGAAGGAGAACATCAAACGCCAGGGCGGGAATGACCAGGTAGCGGTGTTGCGACCCATACGGAATATTGTAGTAGTTCCCACTCGCGGCTACCACATCGGATTTATGCGCAATGACCTGCAGTTCGTGGATGAATTCTAGGCATTCCATGGGAATGGCATGACGTGCCGGGTCCACCGTGAGCGTCTTTGATATGACATAGGGGCTGCGATCGTTCCATTCCGAGAGGAATTCCATGATTTTGGGCACGTACTGAAGCCGCTTTTCACCCATCTTCAGACTGAATCCGATCGTCTCATGATGGTAATCGCGGAGTACCGTCAGCCCGACTTCAACTAATAGAGGGCTGCTTCCTAAACGAACCACTGGGGAAGTTGAACGATTGGCATCACGAAACGCATTGACCAGCCGTTCGGTCAGATAATGGAGCGACCGCGGGGTAGGTGGAGGGGGAAGTGGAGGCGCGGGTGTGGACCCACGCAGTACGCTGGCATTCTCCAACTCATGCAGTGCCAATAACAAAGCCACCACATGCGAGCATAATTGGCTAGGGTGTTTATTCACGCACGTACACGAGGTCGTGATGGTCGTGGGCAAGAGCTCAACGCCGGTATGGAAGGTACGCGAGGCATCATAAATATCGCACTCGTAATCAAGACCAGGCGTTTCTTGCCGACGGATGAACCCCAGTTTTCCTGTGGAAAAATAGCGCATGCCGTCTAAATAGCTGATGGGATCGCTCATGCGTTTGATAACGTCTGTTGAGGGAAGATGCGGGATCATTTTTAGCCTCCGATAATTATTGTCCATAGTATATCGAATCTGTAGGCTCTCCGAAACGTCTATTCGACAACATTGCTCAATGCCATTGCAGACAAAGTGGCATCGCCACGATGGTGCGCATGTGGGGTCTCGAAATGTTGAAAAGAATATCTATGTTCCTAATTGACAGATAGTATTTCAGAAAGATACTATCAATGTATCTTGAATATATTCATGAAAGGCTCGATTACACATGGAGAGCGGATGGAATGGTACGACATCGCGTCAACTGTCTCGGGTAGAAGCTTTAGCAGAGTGTCGTCGGCGTCTAGTGACCGGTGAATGGCCTCCTGGGTATGTCTTGCAGGAGAAACTGCTCGCCGAGGAACTGGGGGTGAGTAAGACTCCGGTGAGAGAGGCATTACAGTATCTCGCCTATATAGGTATGGTGAAGCCCTATAGCCGGATTGGATATGTGGTCGCTTCCATTGAACTTAAAGACACGATTGAAGTATTCCAATTTCGTACTCTCATTGAAGAGGAACTGATTCACGGTGTGGCCGCACATCCAACGGTTCGCGTGCCACAACCTAAGGCCGAGGAGCCTGCATTAACGCAAGAAACGGACTTTCATCGTGGGCTCTATGTTCAGATAGCTCAGCCGCGAATGGCAGGCTCGTTAGGAATGTTACTGGACCAGACTTCCCGAGCGATTGTCTATACCGGAATTGAAGAGTCACTGATGATGTCCATAATCCAAGAGCACCGGGCTATTAGCGACGCGGTCTATCAGCATGACGCTGCGTTGGCGCAAGCGCTCATGACAGTCCATTTACGCCATCTGCGTGATTCCGTGCTGTCAAAACTGCGTCAGCAACTACGAGAGTCGAAAAACATCCTGTAGGAGGATTGATGATGCCCAAACAACAATGGAGAATTTTAGACTTTCACGTGCACTTTGCCGTTAAGGGCGGAGAGGGCAGTGTGCGTGCATCAGGAGCTCATGAAGACGAACTGACCTATGGACAGCAGCAGTATCGGTGGATGCTGGGCACATGGGATTTTCCTGTACCCGAGGAAGAGGTGCCGGAACCTGAAGTCGTGCTCAACCGATGGCTGTCTGAACTTGACAAATATCAACTGGAAGGCGTCGTATTCGTCACCGGTGCAGGTTCGGATTTCATGGCTCAAGCCCAAAGTCGCCATCAAGACCGGGTGTTCTCCTTTTCGCATATCAGCCCTGATGACCCCCGTGCACTGGAGAAAATAACTCGCGACATTGAAGACTTGAAACTCAGTGGCTTTAAGATGTTCGGGCCCCGGCTCGAGAGACCTTTTGATGACAAGGCTTACTGGCCAATTTGGGAACTACTGGCTCGTCACCGCGTACCACTACTGATTCACTTCGGCGTGTTAGGCGGTGGAGGCGGCATTGTGTTTCATCCTCGTATGAGTCCTCTTACGGTGGACCCGGTAGCGCGCGCGTTTCCTGAATTGCCGATTGTTATTCCGCACTTTGGAGCGGGCTACTGGGCCGAGCTCTTGCAGTTAGGCTGGGCACATCAAAATGTCTATGTAGACACCTCGGGTTCTAATCAGTGGATTCGCTGGATGCCTTATCCACTCACGTTGGAAACACTGGTGCAAAAGGCCTACGAAACCTTCGGGCCGCGTCGCATTATCTTCGGGTCAGATTCCAGCTACTTTCCGCGAGGATTTGCGGTTCGCTATGTGAATGACCTGATCCGGGCCGCCAGGTATAACGGGATGCCGGATAGTGACTTGCAGAGAATTTTGTATGACAACGCTTGGGAACTCTTGCATCCCGAGGTGGTGAAGCGCCATGGGTAAAAAAAAGGCCTTAGTGGTGGGGCCGACCTTTGTCGACATTGTCATGTCGGAAATGGCTCGACTTCCCGCGGCGGGAGAAGAAGTTCATGTGGGGGATGCGTCATGGGCCCCAGGAGGCTACGCCATTAGTGCGATAGCGCTCTCGCGCTTGGATATTGATACCACTTTGGTCACGGATGTAGGAGAAGACGAACTGGGCATGACGCTCTTGAATCGCCTTCATCGTGAAGGCATCGATACCAAAGAGATTCAGAAAACGGATCGCACCAATATTGCGGTGGCCCTGAACTGGAGTGGAGATCGAGGGATTGTGTCCTATACCCATCCGCTTACGGATCCGACGGAGCGGATTCACGACTTGCTGCAAGGAGAGGTGTCACTAGTGCTGTTATCGGCACGCCATCCCTATGCGCGCTCCATCGCTGCGGAGGCATTCGCCCGCGAGGTTCCCGTGGCCCTTTCTCTGTCATGGCATCCTGAGTTTTTAACATCTTCAGCATTGCAACAACTCTTTCCCTACGCTCGCTACCTCTTTGGTAATGTACCGGAGGCGCTCTTGGTGACTGGGGAATCCGATTTTGTTAAGGCGCTGGGAGTGTTAGGCGCGGCGGTGTCCGAAGTGATAGTGACCCGGGGAGCAGAGGGCGTCGCGGCCTTAGTCGAGGGGGAATATGTGGAGGTCGCAGCGGAGCCCTCCATTATGGTGGATGCAACCGGTGCAGGCGATGTCTTTGCCGCCACCTATCTTGCCGCCTCCATGCGCCACTTGGGAGTTCAAGATCGATTGCGCTGCGCCGCCTGGGCAGCTGCTCAGGCGGTACGCAAGGTTGGTGGCAGTACCGGCGCCCCTCGCTGGAATGAGATCGAAGCCACAGTTCTTGCAAGGGAGGGGGTCTAACATGGTAGAGAAGCTCAAGCTCACAATCATTGGGGGTGGGGCCTTTCGCACGCCGAGATTGGTCTATGGTCTCGTTCGTCATGCGGCTTCATTGCATATCCATCAGATTGATTTTTACGACCCCGACGAGACACGGATGGCGAGCCTCTTAGAAATATCCCGGCATGTGGCCTCCCAGATGGGAAGTTCGATTACGATGAATGCTAAGGGGGACTTGTCATCCGCCGTACGTGATGCGCACTTTATCTTTTTGACTTACCGGGTTGGCGGCGAAAAGGCGCGCGCCATTGATGAACGGACAGCGCTCCGCGCTGGCCTTTTGGGTCAAGAGACGGTAGGACCGGGCGGGTTTTTCATGGCCTTGCGCAGCATTCCGGTGACATTAGATTATGTGCAACGGATTCGCGATCTAAATCCCGGAGCGTGGATTGTTAACTTCACCAATCCTGCGGGCATTGTCACCGAAGCCGTCAGAAGTGCGGGAGACGAGCGATTTGTCGGGGTCTGCGATACCCCATATCACTTACAGATGGAGATTGCGGACTATCTCAATCTCTCTGCCGAGGCGCTTTCTATAGAAACCGTAGGATTAAATCATTTGGGGTGGTTCACCGATGTGCGCCATAGGGGAGAGAGTCTCATGCCTCGTCTTATGGACGAATTACCCCAACTGTTGCACCGTATTCGCCCTCTCAGTTTCTTTTCGGAAGCGGAAGTGCGAGCCTTTGGGGGCCTTCCAACAGAGTACGTGTACTTTTTCCTGCATGCAGAGGAGGTGGTGGAGCGAACCCGAGAACATCAGAGCCGTGGAGAGATTCTACAGCAAAGTATGGCCGAGTTCTTCCCTGAAGTGACGCGGTTGGTGAACACGGGGAATGTGGATGAGGCATGGAAATTATACGGAGAAACCATTACCGGACGATCTAATTCCTATCTAGCTCACGAAACCTCCAGTGCTTTCCCGCGTGGACTCAATCCGGAAAGCCTTTTTGCGAGCGAGGGATATGAGGGCGTAGCGATTCGTGTGATGGAAGGATTGTTAGCGGAAGAGACGACCGTTGCCATTTTAAATGTGCCATCGGGCGACGTCTTCCCCTCTCTTCCCGAAAACGCCGTAATCGAATGTGCTTGTGTCATCGAAAATGACTGCATCGTGCCTCAACCGTTGCATACGTATCCTTCCGATATTGCCCTATCCCTGATTAATCAAACCAAAAGGTACGAGACGGCGACGGTCCTAGCCGCAAAGACTCACAAAGTGGACGACGCGATTATCGCTTTGCAACAGCATCCCATCTTACTGGGTCGAAACGATTTGGCAGCTCGGGTGATTCAGGAACGCTTGAAACTTGATGGAGCTCCACGATTGAATGCGTCAATATCGCCTACGGGCATCCACCACTTCGGTGAGAAAGATAGGGGAGAAAAATCATGATGAAAAAACTTGGGATTGGAGTGCTGAGCGTCTTAGCGGCCGGGGCCATTGCTGGTTGCGGAGCAAGTGGCAATAGCACAACAGCAGCGTCCCAATCGAAAACTGAGGTATCAGCTAAAAACGGCGGTACACTCACAGTGGGAACCTATACTACGGCCGAGACTCTGGACCCAGCATTGTCTCATACCGCGCTGGACCAGCAGATTATGGACAACATTTACGGTACCTTGCTCCAGACCAGCCCCTCAGGAAAACTTGTGCCGGACATGGCCACGCACGTTTCCGTCAGCTCGGATGGACTTCAATATGTGATTACTCTTCGTAAGGGCTTGAAGTTCACCGATGGGACCAATTTCAATGCAGCGGCGGTTAAGTACAACTGGGAGAGAATTTTGAACCCGGCTAATGCATCCCCCGAGGCCAGTAATCTGGGGCCAGTGCAAAGTATTACCGTGAATAGCCCAGTTCAACTCACCGTCACGATGAAGACCGCGTTTGCGCCCTTTGAAGATGATTTGACCGGACCGGTGGGCATGATTGCATCTCCGACGGCTATTCAGAAAGAAGGAAAGTCCTATGGGAATGATCCCGTGGGTGCAGGACCGTTTAAATTTCAGAACTGGGGTCCTAATGGCGCCAGTACGTTGGTACAGAATCCGGCTTACTATACACCCGGCGAGCCCCACTTGAGCCGGGTAGTGTTTGACCCCATTCTTTCGGCATCCACTTTAGTAGATGCTTTAGACAATGGGCAAATACAGATTGCCGATGTTCTCGATCCGAGTCAGTTAAGCCAGGTTCAAAGTTCGTCAGCCAAGGTTGACGATGTGGCCGGACTAGGGTGGTTCGGTATGAACATCAATACCACCACAGGCTCGCTCAGTAATGTGCATAATCGGCGTGCTGTACAGTATGCGATTAATAAAGAGGTTATACGGCAATTGGTGTTTGATGGGACTGGATCGATTGCCAATAGCCAAATATCGCCATCGTCATGGGCGTATGATCCGTCACTCAAAACACCGTATAGTATAAAGGACGCGAAAAAGGAACTTAAAGAGGCTGGCAATCCTGAGGGATTTTCCTTTACGGTACAGGCTCAGAACACCAATGAGTACATTCAGTTGACCCAGATTTTGCAATCCCAGTTAGCTAAGGTCGGTATCACCATGCATATCGATTTATTGGATACGGCTACGTATCTCACGAATCTCAATTCCGGGAACTATCAGGCCGACTTTGTTAACATGAGTGGATCGCTTGACCCCAACACCTCAACGTATATCTTTGATGATTCAT
>NZ_JBYCKN010000200.1:0-26507 GCF_057473405.1 Sulfobacillus sp. TH-112 | reverse complement strand
GAGGGGCGCCATATCGGTATGCCGTAGCTTTGTGTCTCATGCTCTTGCCCCTCATTGTCGGTTGGCAAATACCGGTCGAGGCCCCTCATGACCCGCTCAATCTTTTTCGCGGCAATTGGCTTGCAGGAATTAGCCCCATAGGATCTGCTCAAACGGGCTACGGACCTGGGGTGACAGAAATTGGCCATCCTCTGGTCGCTAACCAAACCCCGGTGTTTGTCGTTCACGCGTCGAGTCCCCATTACTGGCAGGCCGCCGTCTATAACCAATTTAACGGCACCACCTGGTCTAATGTGGGCCCCTCGTCCATCTATAGCGCCAGCCCGACGGATTCAGGCATCCCGCTCATTACCCCTAACGTGAGTTCTTATGTGCCGCAAAAAGTTTTGCGTGCAACGATTTCCGACCTTTCATCGGCTCCCTTTGATACGCTCTTTTATTCCGGTCTTCCCACCCGATTCTCCGTGTCCGTCACCGTTCATCCTCGGTCGCAGCGATTTCTCAGCCCTGATGTGACTAAATATCAGGTGACCGCTCTGGAACCGCAATTTTATGAAACGACCCTTGAAGCCCAACCATTTGTAGTATCTCCACAAGACCTCAACGCAGATTTGGAGTTGCCAGGCAATCTTTCGCCTCGAGTCAGTCAACTCGCTCGCAAAATTACCGCCACGGCCACGGGGCCTTGGATGGCCGCAGAAGACATTAAGAGTTACCTAGACGCCCACTACCGGTATTCATACAACGTCACTCCGACATTGCATGGGAATGTCGTCAACCATTTCCTATTTGTTAATCGAAAAGGATACTGCGATCAGTTCTCGACCGCCTTCATTATGATGATGCGTACCTTACATATCCCTGCCCGTTGGGTGGTAGGCTACAGCGCGGGGACCTACGACAGTGCGCGACACGGATATCTCATTCGCGCTGTGGATGCCCACTCATGGGCCGAAATTTGGCTTAATCACGTAGGCTGGGTCCCCTTTGATCCTACCCCCGGATTTGCAATCCCAACTATCTACCACCAACAGCAAACTTCATCCTCGATATCATCGCAGACCGGGAACTCCTTGCCTACGCCGCGGGTCCCCAACACGCTACCTAAAATCCCGACCCGCTCACCGCTCTTAGCACGATTACATGGTTCGGGAGGATCCACGAGCACAAAGAACGCCTCCTCACCGACCAATCACCACTCCTCGCGCTCCTTTCCTTGGTTGGATGTAACGATAGCCCTTCTGGTGTTAGGCGCAGTCCTCCTCCTAGGGTCAACACGACTTCGCACAGCGCGCACATCACGATCTGAACACCTCTGGCGACACATTGCGAACGTCAGTCGTCGACGTCTCGGCACCCGATGGAGTGCAAAAAGCCCCCGGCAATGGGGGCAGGAGTGGCTACGCTATTTCCCTGAGGACCAGACAATCATCATTCCGATGGTGAAGCTTTTGGAAAACTCGTTTTATCGCAACGAGCCTCTCACCGAAGACGAACAACAACAATTAAATACCTTGTGGGAAACTCTTAAGAAAACCAAACATCGCGGCGCATCCTAGACGAGGAGAATCGCTATAATCGCTCCTCAGACGACGCGCCTGGAGGTAAGCCAAGGCGTGCGTCCAAATAGCGCTCTAGCTTCCGCTTCACTCGCTGCAAGGCATTATCTATCGACTTCACGTGACGTTTGAGCTCAACGGCAATCTCTTGATAGGACCGTCCATCGAGGTAGGACATCAGTACCTTCCACTCTAAGTCACTTAAAATCTCGCCCATCTTTTCCTCAATGTCACCAAATTCTTCACGGTGTATCACCATTTCTTCAGGATCAGAGATACGCGTGGTCGAAATGACATCCATTAAGGTGCGATCGGAATCCTCTTCATATATCGGCTTATTTAATGAGATATATGAATTAAGCGGAATATGCTTTTGGCGTGTTGCCGTCTTAATGGCGGTAATAATCTGGCGTGTAATACATAGCTCAGCAAATGCGCGAAAAGAGGCGAGTTTATCATTGCGAAAATCCCGGATAGCTTTATAAAGACCAATCATACCTTCTTGAATAATATCTTCTCGATCTGCGCCGATTAAAAAATAGGACCGGGCTTTCGCACGCACGAAGTTGCGATACTTGTGGATTAGAAACTCTAAGGCTTCTCCGTTGCCCTCGCGCGCTTCATTGACGATATCTTCATCCAACATCGCCTCATAGCTCTTCGTCACGTTATGCAAAGGGCCAACGCTCACCCACATCGCCTCCATTGCCTTTCGACGTCGTGGCAAAAATCCGTCTTTTAGTAACTACGAATAACCGATCGCCATATTAGAAACATAATCTATAGGCCATTATAGTCGGGCCTCTAAATCGGCGTCAATACGGAGTTTTTGAGGCCACGTTGGCGGAGCACCTCAAACCCGACCACGGCAGCCGCGTTTGACGCATTGACCGATGACACTTGTCCCATCATAGGTAGGCGAACTAACACATCTGAGCGCTGCTGAATTAATGGCCGGATTCCCCGTCCTTCAGCACCAATCACGATCGCGACAGGCCCAGTCCAGTCCACTTCGGTATAGAGGCGTTTCGCTGATGGATCGGCAGAATACACAAACACACCCGCCTCTTTAATTTTTTCGACAGCTTGTCCAAGGTTCGTCACCCGCACGATGGGGACATACTCGATAGCGCCTGCCGATGATTTGGCGACGACGGCGGTCAGCCCCGCCGCACCACGCTCCGGTATCACTACTGCTGTCGCGCCAATTGCATCTGCCGTCCGCAAAATCGCCCCCAAATTATGTGGATCTTGGATTCCATCGAGGATTAGCAATAGGGGATTTGAGGCTCCCGCAATGAGTTCTGGCAACTCTTCTAACGGCAAGGTAGGCTTTAATGCCACCTGGGCGCCCACCCCCTGGTGCGGAATATCGCCCGCCACCCGGTCCAGAAAAGATTTCGGCACCTCCGAAACCGGCACATGCTGCGCTCGTGCAAGCGCCACGATCTCCCGCAAGCTCCCTTCTTTGATGGACTCTTGCACCCATACGCGGGTAATCGCCCGATTGGCCCGAAAAGCTTCGAGCACCGGATGTCTTCCTAAAAGGATCGGGATGTCTTCCAAATCCTGAAATGGTCGCTGGTCCGCGCTACGGGAGGGCGCTGAACGGTATCTCTCTTCTCGAGTGGCTGACGCGGGACGCACGCGATTTTCCGATGTCCGAGTACGCCCCTGTGCTCGACGGTCATCCGATTTTCCTCCACTACGACGATTCCGGGTATTGCCACCGAATCCCTTATGCTCTCGTGCCATGTTGAGCCTCCTATTGTCGGCGAACGCGTGTTCCTTCCGCTGTGTCCAATACTTCGTATCCTGATGACAGTAATACATCCCGAAGACTATCTGAGAGAGCGAAATTTTTCTTTTCTCTCGCCATATCCCTGAGGGCCACAATGCCATCCAGTAGACCCGGCGTGTCCTGGTGCGTCTCTTCGGGATCGATCCGGTCGGCAAACATCTGCAAGGCTTCATCGGCAATCACCAAATTGCGACGCGCTAGGCCATACACCACTTCACCCAGTCCCTCCTCAATACCACGATTAGCGGCACGTACCATATCGAACACCACCGCATAGGCCTTCGCCGTATTGAAGTCTTCGTCCAGGGCCTCTAAAAATTCATCCTCAAATTGTACCAAGTTCGCTGCCCAATCACGATCCGGCAGCATGCGAGGCGGAGGTGCCGCCTTGACTTCATCCCATAATCTCTCAATGCGGCGCATTCCAGCCACCCATTCCTTTAAATGTTGCTCGTCAAAATCTAGTGGCGATCGATAATGAACACTGAGCAAATAACTGCGGATGTGGCTCGGGCTATAGTGCGACAACAGATCGTGAAGCGTCACCCCATTCTGGAGCGACTTCGACATCTTCACAGAGCCGTTCATAATGAGGCCGTTGTGCATCCAAATGGATGCAGCGTCCTCTCCCAGATAAGCTCGTGATTGCGCCCGTTCGTTCTCGTGATGCGGGAAGATGAGGTCGAGACCTCCGCCATGAAGATCGAAGTGATCGCCCAAAAATTGTTGCGAGAGATAGGAACACTCAATATGCCAGCCTGGCCTGCCTTGACCCCATGGGCTATCCCACGCTGGCTCACCGGTTTTGGCCGCTTTCCAAAGCGCAAAATCTCCGGCCTGTTCCTTATGAAGGCCCACGCCATCCCCTAACTCTTCTTGCATATCCTCCACCCGACGATGGGATAGGGCGCCATACGTCGCGTCCTTAGCCACCCGAAAGTACACGCCATCTGGGGTGATATAGGCATATTGTCGATCAATCAAGCGCTCAATATACTTGACGATGCCCTCAATGTTCTCCGTGACTCGCGGCATATAATCTGCTGGCTCAACCTGCAGCTGGCGCAACACTGAAAGATACTCTTCCATGAATTCCGCCGTCAACTGTTGATAGGGGCGCAGTTCTGTGGCTGCCCGCCGAATAATTTTATCGTCAATATCGGTAAAATTTTGCACGAAGGTCACAATAAATCCACGGCGCCGAAAGTGTTTTCGTATCACATCCCATACTACCGAGGGTCGAGCATGACCGACATGACTGTGGTCATAGGGGGTAATTCCACAGGTATAGATACTCACATGCCCCGGAACCCGCGGCTCAAATGGCCGCAGGCGACGCGTGAGACTGTCGTATACCGTAATCACCGAATATCCTCCTCTTAGCGATCAGATCGCCACCGCAACCAGTGGCGACCTCCCGGACCATGGATAATTTTCCCCAGCATAGCGAAACGCTTGCAGCACGTCAAATTTCTTGCGTCCGCACCCACCTGATCGGCAATTAATGAAACTTGTTCAGATAGTTTTTGTATCATTTCCCATGTTTGGAGCGTTTTATATATGTTAGGACTGCCAGGCTTTTGTTACACTGGGCACAAGGATTTTAAGGAGAGGTCGCTCATGTCCCCCAAGCGCATAGGCCGACGGGCCATTTTTCTATTTTCATTTGTTGCCGCCGCGTTTTTAACCATTGGTTGGCGCTTTTACGAACTTCAAGTAGTTCATGGGGCCCACTATCAATCGTTAGCCGAACAGGACCAACTGCGTAAAATTCCGATTCCGGCTGCACGCGGCAATATTGTCACCGCTGATGGTGTAACGGTAGCAGAGTCAAAGCCTGCCTGGACCTTGTACTACCTAAACCAAGGGGAAGCTCTGCCTCCATCGGAAGTCAACCTCTTATCGAAATATCTCGGCATTCCTGCCACCACTCTCACAAAAGAAATTGCGCAGCAATTGGTGGAATTGCCAAGCTATCAGCCTATTGAAATTGACGCGAGCATGACACCTAAGCAAATGACCATTATTGAAGAAAATCTTCCTCAACTCCCCTATCTCAGGATTCAACCCACGGCGATTCGCTACGATCCCTATGGATCGGTCATGGGCAACGTCATTGGGTACCTGGACGAAGAAACCTCGACGACAGATATTGGGGCTTCAGGACTAGAATATGAATATAATAAGTATCTCACGGGTCATTCAGGTGGAGAATATGCCGAAGTGAATCGCGAAGGGCAATTAGTCAAACTTTTTGGCAAAGAAGTCGCCCAACCCGGGGACACCCTACATCTCACCATTAACTGGAAACTTGAAGACACCGCCTACAAAGCGCTTAGCTATGACATGTGGGCGATGCGGCACGCCTCCCATTCATTAACCGCGTACTCGCCCACCGCAGACCAGGGGGGTGTGATTGCCATCGACCCCGACAATGGCGATGTGCTAGCGATTGCAAGTTTGCCCAGTTACAATCCCAACAAACTGCTCCCCAATACTTCCACGCGTAGTGCGTATTACACCAAAGAAAATGAAAACCCTCTACATCCCTTAAGCCTCTTTGTGCCCATCGGCGAGCTTTTTTCTCCCGGTTCGATCTTCAAACCCATCATTGCCACCGGAGCCCTAGCCTCTGGGACAGTTACGCCGACGACCGAGATCTATGACCCGGGGTATTTTCCAAAAGACCCCTCCTTTCACAGTTGGGAATATCCTGACGCGTTTGGTTGGTTAAATATTGAGCAAGCCATTGGTTTATCAGATGATACCTTTTTCTATACGCTTGGCTACGATATGGGAATCAAATTGATGGACAAGTGGTTTGATAAATTCCTACTCAACAAACTGACCGGCATTGACTTGCCTGGCGAAGTGAAGAGCATTCCCCCCACTCCTGCCCGACTAGCCGCTGATGGTGACGGTGCGTGGACCTTTGGTTGGAATCTTAATACCGCTATTGGACAGGGGATTGATCAGTTTACCATGATCGCTCTAGCACGCGCGGATTCCGCGATAGCCAACGGCGGAACCTTGTATGAACCGCATCTGGTATCGGAAATTACCAATCCGTCAGGAAAAGTAGTAAAAAAGTTTAACCCAGTGGTGCAGGGCAAGATTAATGTGCCAGCATCTGTGTGGTCAACCATCTACACTGGCATGGAGATGTCAGCGCAGGATAGTGATATTGCCCATACCGGAACGAGTGGCACGGGATACGGCGCTTTGGCAGGATTCCCCATCTCTCTCGCATCTAAAACCGGGACCGCTCAGGTTACAGGAAAAACGAATAATGCCTTTTTCTTAACCTATGGTCCGATGCCAAATCCTAAAATTCTCATTATTGTTTACGTCAAGGCAGGCAATTGGGGGGCCGATTCAGGATTCGTTGCCCGTGCCATTTATGACCAATATTTCAAAGTGAAGGACCCGAGCGCAAAAGCATTATTTGATTCTACGTTCGGCGAGCCGTTTTCGTGGCCTTTCGGATATACCGCTCCCAAAACCACGACGCCTTAGGGAGCCCACGGCAGCCAATTTAATGAAAGGGACACGCGCTATGGCTAGAGGTTGGCGACCATTACTTCTCGGCCCAGTCTTGGGCCTTATTGCACTCACAGGATGTGGGATTACGGTGGCTCATTCGACGCACACGGCAAGCGTGCGTCGTGCTTCCCACCCTCTCAGTCAAATGGCCCATTTAGTGTGGTATCCGGTGAACGTAGGGTCAACAACCCTAGTCCAAGATGGCAGCCAAATTAGCTCGGTCCTCGCGGGACCTTACGGTCGCATCTACTATGGCACCGAGGACCCCTTTGGTAACGCGACGACGATTGGATGGATTAATCCCACTACCACCGCTCACAATACCCTCACCGTTCCCCACCTCTCGAACCCCTTCCCTAAAGACGCCAATGTCGGCAATCTAGATCAAGAGAGCGATGCCAGTTGGGGTAGTATCGACCTTGTCGTCAGTGGAAGTAAAAACATGTGGTTCCGCGAGTGGGGATATGTCGCCGGATGGTCGGCATCAACCAATCAATTGGTATCCGGCGACTACGCTGTTCCTGGACCCACGGCTCACACAGGAGACTGGACCGCCTCGATTAATTCCACCTTTAGTGGGACAAGCCAACTTCAAGTGATGAATACCCAAACGCATGCTGAGCACAACCACTCCGTGCCGGGGGGCGTTATACCGCAGTCCATCTTGCTCAAGGTGAGTCGCACCCATCAGCCCAAAGTCTGGATCCTATCCGGAAATACCATCTGGTATTTATCTCCTTTAGGGAATGGCACATGGAGCCCTATCGTATCGGTAGCGTCTGGTGACTTTTTTGTCGCGATGGGCGAATGGGGAAATACCATCTGGACGCTTGATGCGAATGGCCATATTGCGACCATAACTGCGGCAGGCCTTACGCCTGTTACTACCATAAATCTCTCGCCCTTGGACGCCGTGACGGCGCCTGGTGGAGGACTGTGGATTAGTAGCGTCAACCACATTTCGTTGTGGGAGCCTAAACATGCCCTCATCACATGGGTTGAACCTAAAAACGATTATCCAGCCCCAGCGAGCACCTGGGCAACATCGGGCAGTAGTGAACCTCCCGATTGGCCCCCCATCGGACATATCGCAGCGGGGGCCCACGACACCGTCGACATCGGTGAAGGTACCTGGATCGGGGTAGCGTCTTTAAACAGTCTTCCCACATCTCTCGATAGGAGGTCTCATAGCGATGACAAGTGACACGCTTTTAGAAAGCTACTATGAGTTTGCCATGGACGGCGACACACTCATGCACTTTATCAGCGAGGTACTGAACGGACAGTATGGCCCTGCCGAACGCCAGCCGATTTTGGACTTTCTCGACCAACTGGCATGGATTATCTTGGGTAACATTGAGACGCGATTCGATGAAAGCCGCAGCCTCGAAGCCGATCCCGATGCGATTCGCGACCAAACGGAAAGCGAGTTAAACGCCGTCAGAACCCGGGTATTGCAATATTTTTCACCTTGATCCTTCCAGTCCTACACGGCGAAGATTCTAGGGGCCTCACCATGGCTGCACGAGTGCATGGCGTTACGTGATCGATTGGGGCTCCGGGACGAATCACCCCATGCCTTTGAGCGGTCCATCCGAACAGGTAATGTCTTAATAGCACTCTATCGTCTTGTCTCTCTCCCCTGCACATCGCGAATAACCTCGAACACGTGCCGAGAGATTACCACCTGTCATCAGCCACTATGAACGCCGAAAAAATTTCCCCCATTTAGGGCAATGAAGTATCAAAGTCCAGAGGAGTTTTCATATATTTTGTCGAATTCTTCAGTCATTATGATTTGAGAGGGGGAAGTCGCATGTTGAAAAAATCGTCTACAGTCGTCCTTTTGGCCGCCGGTACCTTACTATTAGCCGGCTGTGGCAGCACATCCGGATCTTCTTCAGCATCCACATCCACCACTCATGGGGGCACAGTGGTGGATGCCATGGCGCCTGATAACTACCCGAATTGGTTTTTCCCTGTGATTAACGCGGCCGACTATACAGAAATCAATGCCCAAGTGCAATTCTTGATGTATCGTCCGCTCATCTATTTGAATAAACAAAGTCAGGTCGATTATTCCCGCTCTCTCGCTGGCCACATTGCGGTCAATGCCTCTGGCACCACCTATACCATTACCCTCAATCCGAAGTATAAATGGTCAAATGGACAGCCGGTCACGGCGCAAGATGTAGTGTTTACGTGGCAACTCATTAAGGAGGCCTCCACGCTAAAAAATTCCCCGTGGACCTACGGAGCCGCTGGCAGTGGTGGCGTCCCATCTGACTGGAAGAGTGTCGTGGCTCAAGGAAGCAATACGGTGATTGTCACGCTAACCAAGCCCTCTAATCCGGACTGGTTCATTCATAATGGCTTAAGTCAAATCACACCGGTACCCAAGTCTGTCTGGGACAAATATCCCAAAAATCCCATTGCCGAACTGAAGTTTATCCAGTCGGTCTCTAATAGCCCGACAAATAAGGTGTACAGCGTCGTCGATGGCCCCTTCAAATTTGATAATTGGCAGCCCAATGACTATTGGGCCCTGGTACCTAACTCGCACTATGGCGGGCACCAAGCGTCGATTGCCAAACTCATCTTCCAATATGAAACCTCTACCGCTAGTGAGTTCGTCTCTCTTCGGGATGGAAGCGTCAGCGTAGGATATTTGCCACCTTCCATGTGGGCATCGCGCAATAAGCTGCCCAATGACGTCATGACCTCGTCATATCTTTTCGGGATGAATTACATGGTTCCGAATTTGAACCCCGCGGCCCCTGGCGGCATGGGCAAGGTCTTCTCCAACCTCTACGTACGCCAGGCACTGGAAATGGGGATCGACCAATCCGGAATTGTAAAGACTCTCTATCACAACTCAGGAGTGCCGACCGACGGCCCTATCCCCTCCGAACCCAAAACAGCCTATTACGATCCCGCCCTGTCAAAATTCCCCTATCCGTTTAATCCCGCGGCAGGCAAGAAGCTTCTTGAGGATCACGGCTGGAGCGAAGTGAACGGTGTCATGTCCAAAGGCGGCCACAAGCTCGCCTTTACGTTGTTATACGCCGCGGGTAGCGACACCGAAACCAACATGGTTCAACTGATTAAGAGCGACTGGGCTGAAGAAGGCATCGACGTCACGCTGCAGTCCATGCCGATTGACAGTCTCTTAGCAGAAACCTCCCAATCGGACCCGACCAAGTGGCAAATGGGATACTGGAATGCTGGTTGGACCTACCAATTGGACTACTATCCCACGGGCGGAGACTTATTTGCTACCAACGCCGGAGCCAATTATGGCGGCTATAATAGCCCGGCACTCGACACGTTAATTCAAGATACCTACAATTCCGGAACATCATCCGAAATCACTCAACGTATGGATACCTATGAGGTGTACATGGCCGACCAATTACCCGTATTGTGGATGCCATGGTTTCCACAGGGCTATGCACGGGAAATCGGTTTCAACGAACACAATAAGTTGGTTCATGGGACGGTCAAGTACTTCAATCCGGTCACCGATTACCTCTACGCCAACTACTGGACGGTAAGCAAGTAATCCTCATTGACGCACGGCCATGGCGGTTTTGATCCGTCTCCCGTGCGTCAGTGAAATTGTCGCTCAAATCCACTTCTCCGTGTCGTGTGCCGTATCTTTGAATCACCCACCGTCCAATGCTACGCGTTTCTGGCAACATACCGACATGAGCCATTGATACGGTAGCTTTGAATATCCGTGCTTTCCGTCTCCCTGATTCCTTTCTAGGCGTTTAGATGGGTAGCCGTACGCGTGCTAAACGTGTCCAAGCGCTCATAAGGTAGCGGTGGGGGGAAAGCGATGAAAAGGCTACTAACCGTCCTGGGATTTCTCACACTGATGGGAGCTTTTTTCATTATTGAATACGCTCCTCTGACCACCTCATCGGTCAGCGCCGGAGCACCGCTCATTGTGATTGACCCTGGGCACGGAGGATGGGATCCCGGTGCAGTGAATGGTCAGCTCTATGAAAAAGCCCTCACCCTCGACGTCTCATTGAAACTCGGCTCTCTACTACAACAACGCGGGTACCGCATCTACTATACTCGCTATAATGATACCGCCTTGTCTTCCACAGTAATGCAGGATCTCATCCGCCGTGCCAATCTCGCTCGCGGGGTGGGAGCTACCCTCTTTATCTCAATCCATGTCAATGCTGAGCCCTCACATACGGCGTCGGGACCTATCGTATATTACCCACCTGCAAGTGCTCCCTCATTGTCACTGGCCTCCCAAGTGGAACGCCAACTGGCTCTTATGACAGGCGTGCCGCATGCCCCACGCCCAATCCGCCAGTGGGTGCTGTTAGTCTCAAAGGTACCCGCGATCAACGTGGAAATAGGATTTATCACCCATGCCAGCGATGCTGTCCATCTGCAATCTGACGCCTACCAACAGCAACTAGCCATCGCCATTACCCGAGGTATTAGCCAGTATTTGTATCCCCGATAGCGCCAGCCACGCGCCATCCCCCCGTGAGTCACGATTCCAGGTGTACAAGCGCCATCGTGGCCAGCCCCTCCTCACGCCCGATCCACCCCATCTTGTCTGTCGTGGTAGCCTTCACCGACAATGCTCCCGCGTCAATTTTCAAAATTGGGGAGAGCGCGTCTCGAATCAATGGCGCCAAGGGGCGGATTCTGGGACTTTCTCCAATGACGGTAGTATCGACGTGAACCACCTGAAATCCACGTCCTTCCACCATAGCCATCACACGAACCAATAAGTCTAACGACCGCGCACCTTTCACGCTAGGGTCATCGGGGCGAAACCACGTGCCCAAGTCGCCTAGGGCTAACGCGCCCAGCAACGCATCCATAATGGCATGGGTTAATACATCACCATCGCTGTCCCCCAAAAGTCCCACAGGATGGGCGACCTCCACTCCTCCTAAGATGAGGGGGCGTCCCTCGACAAACGGGTGTGCATCAAAGCCCTGTCCCATGCGCATCATTGACGTTCCTCCTGTTTCTTCAGCACCTGGTTAAACCACGACACATCCGTCAATCGGGTGAGCTTTTGATTGACGGCGTCGCCCGCAACACTCTGGACTGGGGCCCCCATCTGCTCTACCACTTCCGCATCATCGGTGGGAATTCGATCCCGGGGCCAGCTTGCATACCCCTCTTCCAACACTCTTCGGTGAAACCCTTGCGGAGTTTGTGCCAATGCCAGGTGTTGGCGCGGCACGGTACGCACAATGGCGCCCTTAGCATCGACTTCTTTCACGGTATCGAAAACCTCTACGACAGGAACGCACGCCCCGTTGACCTGGGCACCCTCTATCACCCGATGGATGAGCGCCTCACTCACCATAAACCGTGCGGCATCATGCACCAAGATGATATCGTCATCCCTCCCTTGAGGGAGGGCCTTCAGTCCAGCGATGACCGACAGATATCGCTCATCGCCACCAGAGACGACTGCCATACGCTCACATCCCAAGTCATCACAAAGCCGGCGAATATGGGCTTGATCCCTGTCTTGGGCAACAATCACCCCCTCACTCACGGCGGCGGACAAAAACTGCCGCAGGGTGCGCTCGAGGACGGATTGCCCGTCAAACTCCATCCAGATTTTCGCTTCTCCACCCATGCGACGACTCTTCCCCGCCGCTACAATGACCACATAAGTTACCGTAGCACACCCCTCCGCTCTTATTGTATCCAGGTCACTGGCCTAGGGGAAGCAACAAGGGCTCGAACGATGGTGTCGTTCGAGCCCTTCTTTGTCGCCTTTCCGTTACCGTGCTTCGGCTTCCATCCCCATTTGGGACTTCAATCGAGCAAAAATCATACGGCCAGCCGCGGTCTGCAACACGGACGTCACTAACACGGTTACGGTTTGTCCAATGAACTTCCGGCCACCATCCACGACGATCATGGTGCCATCATCCAAATATCCAATACCCTGTCCTGATTCTTTTCCGTCCTTAATGACATGCACAATCATCTCTTCACCCGGAAGCACGACCGGCTTCACGGCATTGGCCAACTCATTGATGTTGAGGACCGGCACTCCCTGCAATTCAGCCACTTTGTTCAGGTTAAAATCATTAGTGACCACTTTGCCATCCATGATCTTCGCAAGCTTCAAGAGTTTAATGTCCACTTCGGAATTCGGGTCCACTTCCCGTTCATATATTTGGACACTATTCTGTTCCTTCTGAATGCGGTTCAAAATGTCCAATCCGCGTCGACCACGATTGCGCTTCAATACGTCAGCCGAGTCGGCAATATGGCGCAACTCTTCCAAGACAAAAGCAGGAATCACCAGAGGCCCTTCCAGAAATCCGGACTGGCAAATATCTGCAATGCGACCATCAATAATCACCGACGTGTCCAATATCTTCGGCTTGACCGATTCAGCACTATTACGATGTTTCATACGGGCGGGAAGCCAGGACTGCGGTCGCATAATGTCATCTTTCCTACGTATGGAGACGCGAAGCCCAATATAGCCAAACAGCACCGTAATGATCACCCGTAAAAATGTTCCATAGGTGCCAAGCCCGCTCAAATCAGCGCCTAACAAAAAGGCGATGACCAAGCCCACAATAAGTCCTATTGAACCGGACAACAAATCCTGGGTTGGTATGCGTTGTAGACGCGACTCTCCCCATACGACGGCGCGCGTCGTCCATGCCACGATAATCGGGCCCAAAAGATAGCCAAGAGCTCCCCCAATTAGGACTCCAAGCACCGACAAAATGCCCTCCCGAGCGGCGCCCAAAGCATGCGCCACTGGCCAATGAGCCAGCAACAGCCGATTCTGCAAAACAATGCCGAGCACGATAAGTGCTCCAACAGCAGCCATAATCTGGCGTAAAATACGGTCCACGGCAACCACCTCCTCTATCGCAATGTTGGGTCAAGTTCTCCCATTCAACCCATTTTTTAGTCTTCCCGGAGGCGCGGATAAAATACTAAAAATTTACAAGTGCAGGGTTTTCTTTTGCGCCTCAAAGGAATCATATCACACCACTTCCCGAGACGATCATGCAGTCTCATGTCTTTCGAAGTAGTTCCTCCCTCTTTATAACGTTCGTCGCGTCGGGTCTATTACTTGACCGCAGAGTCCACCGCTGGCGCCGAGCGAGCTCGTGAGATACCTCTACAGAATGAAGTGAAGACACAGATCAGTAAGGGGCCACCTGCTGTCTCACACTGCAGCAAGCGCCCCCGAACGCGACAATCATGGGCCATAGAGAAACATCACCGACCCGTCTTTCTCCTCATTAGCTCGGTTCGGCAGGATGTAAGGTGCGGTGAATCACCGCGGCGCGTTGTGGCCCCACGCCCTCAACCAAGTCCAAGTCCTCTAACGACGCCGAGGATAAGGCTCGAACATCTTTGTAGCGATCAATGAGTCGTTGAATGACAGTGTCAGGCAACCGCGGGACCTGATGTAATATCCGATACCCCCGGGGGATCAGTAGTTTTTCACTATCAGACTTCCCATAGCCCAGGGCCTGATACCATTCTTCATCGGTTAATACATCGGCGGTCCGCTTAAGATGCGTCGATGTCCCACCTTGCGCCTGATAGTCCCGCCAAATCCACTGCCACTCCCGTTGCACATCGGGAAACTCCTCGAGTTGCAGATCAATGAGATGCCCATCTTTCCCCAACTCTACAATATAACCTTCGAGTTCCTGACGAATTTCCTGCGCGACCAATCCCCGGCGTAACACCTCCACCACGTCCTGAAGCATCACCCCAGCGTATAGCTCAGCCTCAGAGAGTCGCCGCACCGCCCCACGAAATAAGCGGTCATAGCGGCTCAACGAATTCACTGCTCCTTGGGCCTTGGATAAGATATAACTCAAATCGTGTAACACAAAACGCTCTCCTCGATAGTAGAGAGAGACGGTGCTCCGGCGTTCGGATATGGCAATCACGAACGCTTCTCGCGTCTTGGCAACCCTCTCCGCGGTCCGGTGTCGGATGCCGGACTCGGATGTTTCTGCATCCAACCGCGGCACCATTTCCACATTGGCCATCCGAATCTTATTCGCGTTCTGATCTAACAAAATCGCTCCATCCATTTTGGCCAACTCATACAACAAAGACGGATGAAACGGGACATCCAATCGAAACCCACCCTTGGCATCTTGATCAATGTCTGGTTCGCCCCCAATGATAATGAGGGCTCCAGTCCTGGCCCGGATGATACGGTCAATGGCCTCCCGAAGGCGCGTTCCGGGTGCCACCTTAGCTATCTCATGCAACATACTATCCATGTCTTCATTCACCCCGCTGCTGAATCGATAACCGCGTGACCGCACGCTCGACTTTTTCGGCTGACACGACAGTCATTCCCGGTTGAATTTCTGCAATTCTTCCAGGAACCAGTGCTTTTTTAAAGCCTAAATTTTGGGCCTCTTGTAATCGCTCAGACATTCGCCCGACCCGTCGTAATTCACCCGTTAATCCAATTTCGCCAGCTAACACCCAGTCCGGTTCAAGCGCACTCCCGGTAATACTACTGACGGCCGCAGCCATGATACCAAGATCCAAGGCCGGATCATCCAGTGATACGCCACCTGTCAACTTGAAAAACGCGTCCATGTCCGACACGCGAAGCCCCAAATGCCGTTCAATGACTGCTAGCACCAATGCCACCCGGTGAGGATCCATTCCGGAAACCACACGCCGCGGGGCGCCATACGAGCGGACCAATAGCGCCTGAACTTCAACCAAAATTGGACGTGAACCCTCGATAGCGGCTACCACGGCGGACCCCGGGGCATCATGCGGCCGTTCCGCTAATAGCGCCCGCGAAGGGTCTTCGACCGGCACTAGTCCGTCGCCTTCCATCGCAAAAATTCCCAACTCACTGGTTGAGCCAAACCGGTTCTTAATCCCGCGCAACATCCGGAACACGTGCTGGCGATCGCCCTCAAACATGAGGACAACATCGACCAAGTGCTCCACGACTCGCGGACCTGCTAGCGCTTGTGGACACTGTCTTCATCCTGACGTTCAAACCAGGCGAGGTGCTGTTCAGTATCGTAACGAAATCCCCACTCCCGAGGTAAAGGATTCGATACCTTTAGCTGCATACCAGAATGCCTCACCAGGCGGGCCGCTGTCACCCAATCATCCAATGCCAGCGCGTGGAACAGGGCCGGCGTGCGATGGAGTGCGCCAATCAGCGTAACAGCATGGTCAAGGGCATCGACACTAAGCTCCCCGGAGAATTTGTGGGTCGGCCACTCGATAAGAGTGCTGAAGCCATGCTCTCCCATCCGCAAAATCATCTCCACACTCACGCCCCAATATCCGGTCCACGACAAGGCGGGTTGACATTCCGTTCGCACCGCAATGACCTGTCCATGCACCATCTCGGACGAGACATGCTGCTCGTCGATTAACGTCCACCATCGATTCTCTGTCGCAACGAACAACGACGGAACGGCTAGTGGCATAGGGAGCACCATGAGCCCCCGCTCGACCAAGCGACGACCAATCCTCCACCACAACTCCCAGGCCTCCTCGCGATCGCCCGTGAGAAATGCCTTTCGCCGAAACACTTTACTGCCCTCAGACCATAACGTCAGGAGCTGGGCATATTGTCTCTGAGGATCCAAGGTCCCTCCTTGTTTCCTGCACATTGGCCAAAACCAAGGACTCTCGTGCTTAGTTTGTCTGGCGTTTCATGCATATAGCCCAGTGCATCAGCCTAAGTTACCCTAAGCTGCGGGCCGCATTGACCCTTCTTTGTTCACGTGACCAATCAGGAAGATTGGACACCCTTTCTTGGCCACTCGCATCAACTGCGCAGCGACATCGCGCACTTGTGCTACCGATCCTGGTGCCGACTCTAATTCTGGATTATAGACGGTTTGTAAGGAATCCACCACGGCCATGCGCCAGGGCTGGGACTCCAATGCCGCAATAATATTGCGGCTATCACCTTCCGCCAGCAAAAACAGGTTACGGCTATCCACCCCGAGGCGTTCCGCGCGAATCCGTGTCTGAGCTTCGGATTCTTCTGCGGTCACATACAGTACCGGCCCCGCTTGGCTGACATGGGCCGCAATCTGCAATACGAGAGTTGATTTACCGATACCCGGATCCCCGCCCAAAAGAACAAACGCGCCGGGAACAATCCCCCCACCTAAGACACGATCCACTTCAAGAATACCGGTCTTTTCCCGAGCGACCGGATCGGTGGACACTTGAGTCATTGGGATTGGTTGCCGCGCGGTCCGTGTTCGAGTCTCGTCTTTTGTCTCTAATACCTCTTCAACCATGGTATTGTAGCCGCCACAACCCGGGCAGCGTCCGAGCCATCGGACGCTCCCGGTTCCACATACTTGGCAGCTATAGCGCGTGCGCTCGCGAATTGCGATCACGTTCCTTTCTTCGTTGCCGCTTCCTTCTTCTTTTTCGCTGTGGCCGTGCGCGTATTTTGGGCGAATACCAGTTTTCCGTCTTTAGCATCGACCAAAATTTGGGCCCCTTCACCAAATTTACCGGCTAAGATTTGTTCCGCCAATTCATCTTCAACCAGATGCTGAATCGCCCGTCGCAAGGGGCGCGCTCCAAATACCGGATCAAATCCTTCTTGGGCAATCACCGCTTTAGCGGCGTCGGTCACCGTCAAATGATAGCCGTTTTGACCAATACGATCTTCGACTTCGGTCAGCATTATTCCTACTATTTCGGCCAAATGCGTTTCCGACAACTCGTGGAATACAATGATTTCGTCCACGCGGTTAATGAACTCGGGTCGAAATGTATGCTTAACCTCTTCCATCAGACGATCCTTCATGTCACGATAGCCTGTGTCTTCGCTTTCGCGACGAAACCCAATCGTCCCTTGACGCTTAATCACATCCGCGCCCACATTAGAGGTCATAATGATGACCGTATTACGAAAGTCGACCGTACGCCCCTTGGATTCCGTCAGGCGGCCTTCTTCGAGCACCTGTAGCAAGACATTAAATACTTCGGGATGCGCCTTTTCAATTTCGTCCAACAACACCACACTATAGGGGTGTCGACGCACCGCCTCGGTCAGTTGACCACCTTCTTCATACCCAACATATCCTGGGGGCGCCCCCATTAATCGTGACACCGCATGCCTCTCCATATATTCGGACATGTCAATAGTCACCATAGCATCTTCATCGCCAAACAACGAACCGGCCAAGGCTTTCGCGAGCTCGGACTTTCCAACCCCAGTGGGCCCTAGAAAGAGAAACGAACCAATGGGTCGCTTGGGATTTTTGAGTCCAGCGCGCGCTCGTCGAATGGCACGACTAATCGCGCGAACCGCCTCATCTTGACCCACAACCCGCTCATGAAGCTCCTTCTCCAAATTCAACAGTCGTTGGGACTCTTCCCCCGCCAAACGCTCGACCGGAATCCCTGTCCATGACGAAACAATGTGAGCTACGTCTTCGGGAGTAACATTAATGGTTTCAACCCGCTGACGGTTGTGCCACTCTTGGGTTTCTTGATCAAGCTGCTCTCGCACCTTTTGCTCATCGTCTCTCATTTGAGCCGCCTTTTCAAACTCTTGCGCCTGAACTGCGGCTTCCTTTTCCTTTCGAATTTCTTCTAACTTTCCTGCCAAGTCCTTTAAATCGGGAGGGGCTACGTAGCTCTTCAGCCGCACGCGAGAGGCCGCCTCGTCAATTAGGTCGATGGCCTTATCAGGAAGATAGCGGTCAGAGACATACCGATCAGACAATCTTACCGCGGCTTCGATGGAATCGCCCGTAATATTGACCCGATGATGTGCCTCGTAGCGGTCGCGCAGGCCTGTCAAAATCTGCACGGCCTCTTCCGCAGATGGCTCCTCCACCATGATCGGCTGAAATCGTCGTTCCAAGGCCGGATCGCGCTCAACATATTTGCGATACTCATCCAGTGTTGTAGCCCCAATAGCCTGTAATTCTCCACGAGCCAATGCGGGTTTGAGAATGTTGGCCGCATCGATAGCCCCTTCTGCCGCTCCCGCCCCAACAATTGTGTGCATTTCGTCAATAAAGAGAATGACGTTCTTCGCCTCGCGAATTTCATTCATCGCGCGCTTGAGGCGATCCTCAAATTCTCCCCGGTATTTGGAACCCGCTAACATGGCGCCCAAGTCCAACGCCACCACCCGGCGATCCTTTAAGATTTCGGGCACCTTATTTTCCACAATTCGCTCCGCCAAACCTTCCACCACGGCAGTTTTTCCGACACCAGGTTCGCCAATCAGCACCGGATTGTTCTTGGTACGTCGACTCAAAATTTGAATCACCCGTTCAGCTTCTCGGTCACGGCCAATCACGGGATCGAGTTTCCCCTCTCGAGCCATCTGGGTTAAGTCCCGTCCATACAAGTCCAACGTCGGAGTATTCACTGGCTGTGGGGCCTCAGGTGCAGCGGCGCTAGAGCCGGTGCTCGCATTCGCATGCATCAATTGATGACGTACCTTATTGAGATCAGCGCCGGCGGTCAACAATACTTGCGCAGCGACTCCCTCACCTTCTCGGATCAAACCTAGCAATAGGTGCTCCGGGCCTATATAGTTTTGGTTTAGGGCACGAGCCTCTTCCGCCGCGAGTTCCAGTACCACCTTTTTAGCCCGTGGAGTAAAGGTCACCTCCTCATTGGGACCAATCGCCGGGCCCCGTCCCGTCGCCTTCAACACCTCGGCGCGGACGGTATCCAGATCGAGACCAATTGATTGCAAAATTTTGGCAGGCAGGGAGTTGGTCTCGCGAATCAGTCCCAATAAGAGGTGCTCGGTTCCTACAAAGTTATGTCCCATCCGCCGCGCCTCATCTTGGGCATGAATTACGACTCGGCGAGCTTTTTCGGTAAATTGTCCAAACATGCTATCCCTCTTTCCCTGTTTGATGTTTTCCCAAAAGATGGGCCCTCAATGTCTGTGCACGAATTTCATCGCGTTCGTGCGGTGCCAAATCGCGGTCTGCATCAACTTGCAAAAATGACGGCCGCGTGATGACGGTCAGTTGAGGAAAAGTATACGCTAAATGAGACTCCAGCACCCCTAAATCGACACCCAGCTTTACATCAGAGAGTAGCCTAAGCGCCTCATCCGAGGTCATGATGCGCGCATTGGTCAAAACTCCCCATGACCGCCCGATCCTATCCCCCAACGGAAGTCCCGCATTAGCCAAAAGATGTTGTCGGGCATTGCGCTCGCGTCCCACAATTTGTTGTACAACGACCGAGAGGTTGTGGACCAACTCTTCCTCAGTTAATCCTAGTGAGACTTGATTAGAAATTTGAAAGATGTTTCCCAGCGCTTCCGAACCTTCACCATATAGACCTCGCACGACAATTCCCACTTGGGCCAAGGTCGTAAACACCTGTGGAGCCTGGCGAGTCATCACGAGAGCTGGCAAATGCAACATGACAGAAGCCCTGAGACCCGTACCCAAGTTGGTCGGCCATGCCGTCAAATAGCCGCTCTTTTCGTCATAGGCAAAATCAAGATGTGCTTCCAGTTGGTCATCGAGACGGTTAGCCACTTGCCAGGCCTCTTCAATCTGTAGTCCCGGCAAAAGCACTTGGATCCGCAGATGATCCTCCTCGTTCACCATAATGCTCACGCTTTCACGACCATCCAAAGCTACCGCCTCAAAACGAATGGGGTCTTGGACCAGTAGCGGACTCACTAAATGCTTTTCCATCAACAGTTGTCGTTCCAACGGCGAGAGGGTATGCAATGCCTGAAAACGAAGATCCCATCCGTCTTTGAGATGATTGATAGCTTGTTCCACTTGGGTCAACATCTCTCGTCCCACGGCGTCGTTCATCCGATGAGGAAACGGGATACCGCGAAGATTTCGAGCCAATCGAATTCGACTGGAGAGGACAATGTCGTTTTCCGGTCCGCTACCACTCATCCATTCACTAAACCCCGGGTTCACTCGCATGACCTCCTTCCACTAGACGTATTTGGTCCCGAATCGCCGCAGCTTCTTCAAAATCTTCCCGTTTAATGGCATCACTCATTTGCTGTCGCAGTGATTCCAATTCACGGCGCATTTTGAGGTGATGCGAACCGCGGGTCGGAAACTTTCCTCTATGTTCCACTCGGCCGTGCAACCGCAGAATCAAAGGAGCCAATTCTTCGCCAAAAGCCTCATAACACCGATCACAGCCGAGTCGGCCGCTTTCCGCAAATTCCTGGTAGCTCGCTCCGCAATACGGACAGGTCCTCACATCGACTGCCGCCCGATTTGCTGGGACATTGCCTTGGCCAATTAAACCCCCTAGCACATGCTGCACCGTAAATTGTGGCGCTAACATGAAGTGAAACGCTCCTTCTTCGCGGGCACAGTCTTCGCACAGAAATCGTTCCGATTTGTCGCCATTGATCACCTTACTGAAATGAACCTGGGCCGGCCGTTCTTGGCAACGCTGACACAGGCGTACTTCTTGTTCAGCCATTGTTTAGCCCCCTTTCAATTGAATGCTGCTGTCAGCATGGCTTTTAGTAATCGAGCTCGCAGCCGATCACGCTCTGGTAATTCGATGTGTAGCACATCCCGTTTGAGGGCAGCTTGGACAATGCGAGCTTCTCTTTCAGAAATAATTCCCGCTTCCAGGACGCGAATCACCACGCCCAAGGCCCGAGCCTGATCGATGGCATCAATCGCTTCAAGAAGGCCCGCCAGCTCCTTTTGTTCGGTCTCCAATTTCACTACCCGAATATTTCCTCCGCCACCGCGGCGCCCCTCCACCACATACCCACGGTCAGGAGAAAAGCGTGTCATTAATACATAGCTAATTTGTGACGGCACGCAGTCAAATCGCTCGGCAATCTCTGTGCGCTGGATCACAATTGATCCATCAGAGGAGCGTTGCACCAAACTCAAAATATATGCCTCGATCTCATCTGCTAGTCTTGCCATGATTGAGCGTCACTCTCCACAAATTTGTCTTTGACTTACTTTGTCTTTCCTGATTATAGCATATCTCTCCCTTCTGTAAAGGGGAAGAATGTCGATAGCAATACGGATGTATACCCCCTGGCTCCGAAAGCATTTCCCGTATGTGACGGATTCATGGTCACGCGAGCGTAAATGCTTGAGAACGACCGTGACTATGGCTCTTCCAATATAGGCAAAAGGATATGTGACGGGTATTCCGGACTGTGATAAATCGTTTGCCTGGCACAAACCGACTCCACGTCATCATACGGATTCTTCCCGGTATTAGTATTCGGAAAGGACACATTCTTGCTTGACGAGGTCACACTCACCCGGATCGCATGACCAGGCTCAAACGTATAGCCCAGATTCGGGAGAAAGATCTCATATTTTTCCACACGGCCGGGGATAAGCAATTCACGCGCATCCCATCCATGGCGATATTGTGCGCGAACAATATAATTGGAGAGCCGCAACGAATTCCCGTGTGCATCAACATCAGATAAGGTGACCGCCCAATCGGTGTCCACGGCGCTTGACGCCGCCCACAAAATGCATGACAGTTCCCCGGCCAGCATAAGACGGTTTTGAAGCGGAGCGCTGGTGTAGACCAGCATGTCATGCCGGAGTTCATGTCGCCGGAGATTTTCGGGCTCCCGTTCTCCCCCGTCATCCATAGGATCGTCGGGATTATAGAGAAAGGTGTCGCTCGGGGCAGTGGAGGCCATGGATGCGTTTAATGTGCCATCGCCCAAACGGGAATTCGCATGTCCCAGACTGGCCAGATAAAACGGAACCAGTCGCGATGTTGTCGGTGGCCAATCGGAGGACGTGTGCCAGCGATTTTCTCCCACCACATAGTAGGTCGCACGCGGTTCGTCATCAATATGATTGTCGACATTCTTCAGATACCGATCAAACCACCGTAAAATTTCGATGTCATAGTGATAGACCACGGCATCATGACTAAACGCCATTCCCCCAAAATCCCGCGCTCGATTGGGGTTATGCTCCCATGGCCCGAGCCAAATTTTTCTCCCAGGAACGTTATGTTGACTCAACATCCGCCATGTTTCTGAAACCCCTGCTGAATCACCATCATACCAACCGGAAATAACCAACATCGGCGCACTCACGCGATCTCCTCGGCGCGAAAACGTGCACTCCCGCCAAAAATCATCATAGTCGGGATGCTCGGCCCACATATCCCATGGCCCGGACCGACGGCCAATGGCTTGAAGAGGGATATCTTTAATCGGGCGCATGTCTACCACAGCCGCCGGGTTTACAGTCTCCCCCGAAAAAATCCCAAAATCGGTCCGCGTGCCGACTGATTGCGCCAATGTCCACGAGAGAAGAGGCCAGGAGCACACCGTGCCGCCACGACGCACGGTGTCGACAAAGGGCGAGCCTACATTCACCTCATCAACCACCGCCTTGAGGTGCGGATTGCCACTGGTGGCAGCGGCCACCACCACATAACCCAAATAGGACGCACCCCACATGCCCACATCGCCGTTAGACCACGACTGCCCCGCAATCCAGTCGATGGTATCACTACCGTCATCTCGCTCGTAATAAAAGGGCACCAAATCCCCCTCGGAATCGGCACGCCCGCGCACATCCTGATTGACGACTGCGTAACCGCGATTTGCCCAACGCATCAGTGCGGTTTGATTGCGATGCCGGTCATAGCAAGTGCGAATTAAGATGGTCGGGAGAGCGCGCATGGGCTGGCCGGATTCGGGAAGATAGACGTCCGTAGCCAGGCACACGCCATCACGCATCGGCACCATAAAGGTCCCCAGAACGTTCACACCATAATCGGGCTGCGAGAGCATGGGATGGTCGTAGAGCACCAGCGGCGTCAGCGATTCATAGCCGGGTTGGACCAGAACTTCCATCCCATAACGAGCAGGACGAATCCAGGCCACAATCTCCCCTTGAACGGTGATCACATCGAGCGCCGTGGCATCCCGATGCGACCAGAGTTGCCCGAGACAGGGCTCTCCCGCTACCGTGCCTTGCACCCCACCGTGAGCCAGGTAGTGCGCGCCATTGGCCACGGTGACTTGATCGCCCTCCCACGAAGCCTCGTCATAATCCTGCCAGTCGCGCTGCAACTGTTGCAACGGCATGGACCATGAGTATGTCGTAAGCCAGTCTTCCTTAAGGGTAGTCCGTTGACGCAAGTCTACCGCAGCCATAAGAATCCCCGCTGTGTCAAAGGTCATTCGTCCGGTAAAGATCCCGGCACAATAAAGGAACCACGGTCCTCGCTTGAGAGGAGGTCTCCCCGATTGCTCTTCCACTAACCACACACCTTTTCGAAAACATTTAGCCAGTTGCCGCCCAAAATCTTCTCAATCTGATGATCGTCATAGCCTCTCGAGACCAGGCCGCGGGTGACATTCAGGAATTGTCCATAGGTCTCTAGACCCTTGACAACCTCCGTCGATGGCCCGGTGCCTGGGGCGAATCCAAGTTTCGGCGCCACATGTTCCTTAAAATACACGAGAGACCACAGCACATCGCTCATCGGCCAATCGGTCCCGATGCCTACATGGTCAATACCCACTAGGTTCACGACATAATCAATGTGGTCTAGCACATGATCTAGGGTGGTGGCGCTAGGATCGCCATGGATGAACCATGGCATGGCATAAATACCGATGACCCCGCCCGTACCCGCAATGGCCCGCAACTCTTGGTCACTCTTGGCGCGCATGTGTGAGTAGATGGCCTCGGCTGAGGTATGGGACGCGATGACGGGCGCATCGGAAATCTTACAGGCATCCAGAGTGGTCTTTTGTCCGGAGTGGGCCGTGTCTACCACAATCCCTAAAGCATTCATACGATAAATGGCCTCTCGACCAAAGTTGGAGACCCCTCCGTTGGCAGCTTCTGCCACTCCCGAACCCATGAAGTTTTGGGAATTATAGGTCAGTTGCAATACCCGGAGACCAAAGTCATATAGTGCATCAAGCAAATCTAAATTTTTCCCTATTCCCACCGTTTCCTGAGCCGAGATAATCCCCGCCTTCAACCCTTCCCTCTTCGCCCTTCGAATATCCTCGGCATTCAGTGCCCGAATCAGCCAGGGAACGCGATCAAACTGACGCTCAATCTCCCCCATGCTCAGAATCAGTCTCTCCAAATCCACCGGGTCAAGTTGACGATTGCCGGCAGTGATCCCCGATTGATACCACTCGGTACGAAAAGCCTCAACTTTTCCCTCCGCCGACAGGCGGGAGAGGATGCGGCTTGACATCGCACTATATTGCTCGGGATTGTCGCGGTATGGTTCACAGAGGTCCTGCACTTGTGTTTCCACCGTGGCAGGAATGACGCGGGGAGATAGCGGGCCTTGGAATAACATGTCAATAATGATACTGCGTTGGTGAACTTCGCGGGCTCGCGCTTCTTCACCCTCGCTTAAGCCAAAGTCATAGGGCTCCGGTACGTACACCGCGGGGTCATGGCTCACGGTCGACACCCTCCTTCATATTGTGATACACCGCGTAAGCTGCTGCAACATCTTCAACGGCTAGGCCGAGCGACTTAAAGATGGTCACATCGTCCGGCGACGCACGAGAAAAATCCCGATCCTGCAAGAGGGCACCGAGCTCGCACTGGACTTTCTCGCGAGTAATCCTCCCTTCAGATAAGGGAATGAGAAGGTCGCCCGCCTCTGACCATGCCGATTCGAGGCTATCGACATAGATCCGTGATCGTTGCACCAAGTCACTGGCCAATTCTCGCGCGTCTTTTTGTGAGGCGCCGACGGCGTTAATATGAGCCCCATTTTTAACATGGGAGGACCATAAGAGCGGAGTGCGCGACGCCGTCACGGTACAAACCACGTCCGCTTCCCTTACCGCCTGTTCCACAGAGGGAGCATAGTGCATCGGAATAGCAACTCGTTCTTTCATCTCCGCGATGAGCTGATGAACACGTTCTTCGCGTGGCCCCCAGATAAAAATATGATCAAATTTTCGGACCTGCGATAAGGCTTCAATATGGGTACGCGCTTGGATCCCTGCCCCCAGAATTGCCAACTGGCTCACCGTACGATTGGCTAAGAGGTTTGTTGCTACTGCACTGACTGCCGCAGTACGAATCGCCGTGATGGCTTCCGCGTCGACTATCGCGAGAGCTTCCCCTGTGGACGACGAAAAAAGCACCACGACTCCTTGATGAGACGGGAGGCCGCAATCCGTATTATGCGGAAAGACCGTAATTAGTTTAGCGCCGATAATGTCTTGGTATTTAAGATAGGCTGGCATAAGGCCAAACCAGGTATCGCCTGTCAACCGTAGGGCTGAGCGTACTGGCATGAGCACTTCGGTATTGGACAATGCCTTTAATCCTTGCGATACAGCCTCAATCGCCACATCCCACGGCAGCCATCGTTCTACTTCTTCGGAAGAAATGATGCGCATAAACTCTCTCTCGAGCTCCTTGGACAACAAAAATGAACAACCAAAGTAAGAGTGGTACTTCGCGATTGCCAAGCGCGTCACCTGCCACAGGCGATGTAAAAACAGCAAAAACAGAAACAAAAAAGCCCGCTCCACGGAGCGGGATAAAAAAATGGGTCGGCACGGCCTGATGATCCCAGTCCCCTGCGGGACCAGTAGTCTCAGCGTACGCGAGGGG
>NZ_JBYCKN010000199.1:0-10742 GCF_057473405.1 Sulfobacillus sp. TH-112 | reverse complement strand
CAAAGATTTGTCACAGTATGAAACAACAAAGCAGGAGATAGGGTATCTACGCCACGTCGCCCTGCGTGTTTCCACATCCTTAGAAACGCCTCTTGAGCCACGTCTTCGGCGTCTGGACGGGAGTGCAACGTAACATAGGCGTATCTGACCGCTTTATCGCCATGTTGGGTTATAAATTCGTCAAAGTCTTTTTGATCCCGCGCGTTCGTCGTCGGCAACCCCTTTTGACTGATTCCATAAACTATAACGCCACCCAGTGTGAATAGGTTACATGTTAAAAGACGCCTAACTGTGTCAAGCCCATTATGGCAGCAATCACGCCGAAAATTAGCGCTGCCCCCCGCTGCATCCAATGACCGGGTACTCGGCGCAAAAGGTAACGACCAATGAGAATCATGAGTCCGTTAGCCGCTAAGAGTGCGGTGGATGCGATCACACCAATGGCGATGAGCTGGTGCGGATAGCGCGCGGCATAAGCTACGGTGGCTATCTGTGTCAGGTCGAAAAATTCCGCTAAAAACACCATAAAAAAAGTTTGTAGCACGATGGCTTGTGCGTTGAGGGAGTGTAGATTCGTGCCATCCACTGGGCTGTGGTCGGTTTCTTTGGACTCCTTGTATAACCACACGGCGAATCCGAAAAATAGCACAATTTCAAACCATGCCAAGGGCTTTTGGGGTACGAGTGCTAATAATCTCCCGGCGCTAAGGGACAGAATTGTCTGCGCGATTAGGGCTAATGCGGCTCCAAGCCACACCCACACCGCAGCATGATGGCGCAACAAAGCTAGGGTAGCAAGCGATGTCTTATCCGGCAATTCTGCCAAAAACAAGCTTCCGAACATCAATACCCAAATCACGTGCGTCACCTCGGATCCGAGAATACTTATAGGCTAGTCCACCTGGTTGACACATGCAACAATATGGAGGTCGATTGCCTCTCTTTTCAGTACAGATGACAGAGGCATGCCGTCAAAATTGCGGATGGTTTTCTGTGAGGCAACCGTCGCACCAGGTACCTCGAATACCCACAATCTGCTATGATAATGACGAACACCGCATTGACCGAAAGAGCTGTGCTGAGGGATATTTAACCGAAGTGCGCGGCCCGTTCCGGATGCGTCTTTTGATGCGTGTATTATCGAAGGGCCGTGCGGCGCTTCGAACGGGAGGGAATTTCGTTGCAACAGAGTAGAACGAGTTTAGAAAGTCTCTTTGTCGGACCCAATGCCGGATATCTTATTGAAATGTATGAACGGTACCGTTCTGATCCAGCATCAGTCGATGAAGATACCCGGGCTATATTAGCGGACCTGGACCCCATGCTTATTCATTCCTTAATCGATTCCCATTCTATCGAGATTCCAGTGAGCGAGAGCGGTGCGGCGCTCGGTGTTGAGAAATATGTGAAAACGGTCCAATTGGCACGCAATATCCGCGAATATGGTCATTTGCAGGCCAGCTTTGATCCTTTGGGCGTGTCCCCGCGACGGGTGGTTGATGATCCTGAAGTCATGGGGATTTCCGACGCGGACCTTGCTGAGATGCCGGCTACAGTGGTGTGGCCGAATCGGCTGCGCGAGGCCTCCAGTGCGCTAGAGGCCATCCAGATGTTGCGGCAAATGTATTCAGGTCCCTTAGGGTACGATTTTAGTCATGTTCATAATGTCGAAGAGCGTGATTGGTTGCGGCAGCAAGTCGAAGGTCAGGCGGTCGAAAAAGCGCTATCTCCGGAAACACAGCGCGGCCTGCTACATCGATTGACGGAAGCGGAGGCTTTTGAACGGTTTCTGCACACTTCGTTTCCGGGTCAAAAACGCTTTTCCATTGAAGGAACCGATGCTCTAGTCCCGATGCTTGATGTTCTAGTATCCCGTGCCGTCCATAACGGGGCGCATGAAGTGGTGATTGGGATGGCGCATCGCGGTCGCTTAAACGTCTTAGCGCATGTCCTCGGTAAGCCGTATGCGAGAATTTTTTCTGAATTTCATAGCACGGTCAATAAAGACTTAGTACCCTCAGAGGGTTCGATGGGCATCAATGCGGGATGGACCGGTGATGTGAAGTATCACCTGGGCGCCCACAAGTTACTTCGGGATGGTGAGCTAGCCGGTGTACGAATTACGCTATCCAATAATCCCAGTCACTTGGAATTTGTCAATCCTGTTGTCGAAGGCACCGCTCGAGCCGCTCAAGAGTCGGTTGACCACCCTGGAGTTCCCGGGCAGGATATCGACCGTGCTGTCGCTATTGCTATCCATGGTGATGCCGCATTTCCGGGCGAGGGAGTGGTGGCTGAGACATTAAATCTTTCTCGCTTGCGAGGGTATCAAGTGGGTGGCACGCTACACATCATCATGAATAACGGCTTAGGATTCACGACGGAACCCAGTGACGGACGGTCAACATTGTATGCGTCGGACTTGGCGAAAGGGTTTGAAATTCCGGTGGTTCACGTCAATGCAGATAATCCTGAAGCGTGTCTTCAGGCCGCCACCTTGGCGTTTGAGTATCGTCAGCGATTCCACAAGGACTTTTTGATTGACTTGGTCGGATATCGTCGCTGGGGTCACAATGAGGGGGATGAGCCGCTTTACACCCAGCCGGTGCTCTATGATAAGGTCGCCCAACACCCGACGGTACGCGCCCTATATGCTGAGCAATTGGTCTCCCGCGGAGTGGTTAAAGGTGATGAGGTTGAGGTCATGCTAAGTGACATTCAGGAACAACTTAAAAAGGCAAAGGATGCCATGGCAGACGTGGGAGAATCCGACGACCAAGAGACCACCACTTGGAGCGACGCCTTAATTGGATTGGCGGAGCCAACGCACGTACCGGAATCGCACCTACGCGATTATGCCAAGGAATTGCATCATTTTCCCGAGGGATTTTCAATGAACCCTAAGCTTCAGCGCCAGTTGCAACGAAGGTTGCAGAATATCGACGCACCCGGAGCGATTGACTGGGGCTTTGCAGAAGCTCTGGCATTTGCCTCGATTTTGGCGGACGGGACTGCCATTCGCCTTAGTGGGCAGGACAGTGAGCGGGGAACATTTAGTCACCGCCACGCGGTGCTACATGACGCGCATAGTGGTGCCACCTATACACCTTTGCAACATCTCCCGTCGGCACGGGCATCGTTTGCCGTCTATAACAGCCCACTATCAGAAGCCGCGGTGCTCGGATTTGAATACGGATACAGCGTGGAGCAGCCCCGCATGCTCACGATGTGGGAAGCCCAGTTTGGGGATTTTGCCAATGCGGGGCAAGTGATTATCGACCAGTTTATCGCCGCCGGCCGGTCGAAGTGGAAAGAACAGTCGGGCGTTGTCCTGTTACTTCCTCATGGCTATGAAGGCCAAGGGCCAGAGCACTCAAGCGCGCGATTGGAGCGTTATCTGCAACTGGCTGGAGACAATAACGTGCGCATCGCCAACTGCACTACGGCCGCCCAGTATTTTCACTTGTTGCGACAACAGGCGAACGTCATCCATCAAGATCCGCGGCCCCTTATCGTCCTGACCCCCAAAAGTCTCCTAAGACATCCCGCAGCGGCGAGCGCGCTTGCGGATCTGGCAAGTGGCCAGTTTCGGCCCGTCATCGACGAAGGGCTTGTTAGTCCGGAAGCTGTAAAACGCCTGGTGCTACTAAGTGGAAAAGTGGTGGTCGACGTATTGCAGGCGTTGGGAACGGAACCGGTATCAGAGGTAGATGTGGTGCGCATCGAGCAATTATATCCGTTCCCGCATACCGAGCTTTCAGGGATTTTGTCGAGGTATCCTAACCTTAAGGAAGTGGTTTGGCTGCAAGAGGAGCCGCAAAACATGGGGGCATGGCGGTACATTCATTCACGGCTACTGTCAGAAATACCTGATGGTGTAACGCTACGCTATGTCGGGCGTCCGGAAAGGGCGGCTGCTGCGGAGGGATTCCCAGAAATGCATAACGAAGAGCAGTCACGCATTACACATGACGCGTTATACAGCAAGATAGTATCGGCGCAGGGAGGTCAACGGTAGTGTCAGAGTTGAAAGTGCCAGAATTAGGAGAGTCAGTTATGGAGGCCACGATCGGTCAGTGGCTTAAGAAGGTCGGCGAATCGGTCAAACCTGGCGAGGCAGTGGTTGAACTGGAAACCGACAAGGTGAATCTCGAGGTTGCCGCAGAAGAAGAAGGCATTTTGGAAGAGATTATTGCCGGAGAAGGAGCGTCTGTGGGTGTAGGAAGTACTCTAGCGGTGATTCGTGCTGGGGCTGCAGCCCCGTCGTCCTCCTCAAAAGAGCCGGAGTCTATAGCACCTTTGACTCCTAAAGGGGATCATTCGCCCGATACCATGATTGCGCGTGCGACCCCTGACGTACGCCGATTGGCGGCAGAACACGGTCTTGATATGGGCCAGTTAAGCGGCTCTGGGCCTCGCGGTCGGGTGACTCGCGAGGATGTGGTTCAACAAGCAGGGGATGGGACACCCGCAAAACCGTCTTCTCCGAGCGCAACGTCCGGCAAAGCGAATACCGCGTCGGTGCCATCGCCGTCCTCCGTTGGAAGCGACAGTCGTCCGGTGCGCAGGGTGCCCATGTCCAGTCGTCGCCTAACGATTGCGCGTCGCTTGGTTGAAGCTCAGCACAGTGCAGCAATGCTGACGACGTTTAACGAAGTCGATATGACGCAAGTGCTTGCAGTGCGTGCTCGACGCAAGGACGCATTTAAGGAGCGCTATGGCGTCGGATTAGGATTTATGTCATTTTTCACCAAAGCCACCATTGGAGCGTTGAAGTTGTTTCCGCAGCTGAATGCTGAAATCCAGGGCAATGAGATGATTCTCAAGGAATACTATGACATTGGTATCGCGGTCTCGACCGAATCTGGGCTGGTGGTTCCCGTAGTCCGTGACGCAGACAAGCTTACCTTTGCCGAGATCGAGCGGAGCGTAGCCGAACTGGCCGGTAAAGCCAGACAAAACAAACTAAGTCTTAAGGAATTGCAGGGAGGCAGTTTCACCATCACTAATGGGGGAATTTTTGGTTCGCTGCTGTCAACCCCTATCCTTAATGCGCCACAGGTGGGAATTCTCGGGATGCATAAGATCGAGGAACGTCCGGTCGCGGTTCACGGCAGCGTGGTTATCCGACCCATGATGTATCTAGCACTGTCTTACGACCACCGTATCGTCGATGGGAGTGAAGCGGTACGATTCTTGGTGGCGATCAAAGAGTTCTTGGAAGACCCCGAGAAGCTATTGCTGGAGGGATAACTTGTGGATTGGTGGCGCCCTAGGATCTTGGCTTTGGTCGCGAGTGCGGTGGCGGTAGTCGCTTCCTCAGCAACCCTAGTCCTGGTTTCTCAGCCGGCCATTGTGGGATGCCCAGGGTCGTCGGTTACCGGTGTGATTAATTGTCGGGCCGTGGTCACAAGCCAGGGAGGTCACGTATTCGGGGTGCCGTTGGGTGCATGGGCGTTACTGTGGGTACTGATCTTCTGGGGGCTACCGCGAGTGTCGAATGGTCAGTTAACCTGGGCATGGTGCGTCATTGGCTTCTTGGGTGTGTCCTATGCAATTGGCACGGAATGGCATGTAGGGCATCTCTGCGCCTGGTGCACTTTGGTGCAACTCAGCATCGTGTGTCTTGCCGTGTGGCGTTTGCGTGCATTGTCGGCGAGGACTACGCGATGAGGGATAAAGCGGCGGAGTTGGATTTGTTGCGACCTCGGGTATTAGCTTGTCGAGCTTGTGCACTTCGTGGTTCGGCGTCCCAAGTGGTTTTTGGAGAAGGGTACCCGGATGCGGCACTTGTGTTCATTGGGGAAGGACCGGGCGCAGAAGAAGATCGCTTGGGACGGCCGTTTGTGGGTCCAGCAGGCCAATTGCTGGACAAAATGATTGAGGCCATGGGCATGGAGCGTTCGCGCCATGCCTATATTTTAAATATCGTGAAATGTCGTCCTCCCGGTAATCGCCCACCCACGAATTCGGAACGGACAACATGTATATCCCATCTGAATCGACAACTCATGATTCTCGATCCCACTATTGTGATTCTTCTCGGCAATACTGCACTGCAATCGTTAATTGACCCCGCTCTGCGAATTACTGGGGCAAGAGGCCATTGGATTGAGCACGATGGGCGATGGTGGATGCCTACCTATCATCCTGCTGCCCTCTTGCGCGAGCCGCGATTAAAGTCCGCGGTGTGGAAGGATCTGAAATTGGTATTAGATAAGTATCGTCAATTGGTCGATCCGAGCCATGTCTCGGTGCATTATCCGAGGCCGCCTGCAGAAAATCGTTAGCGTGGAATTGCCCAATCATGTAATTTCGAGTATGGTAAGAATTATAAGAAACAAATATTGGGATGCGGAGGTGAGCCTAACATGGGATTTGTCGAAGGAGTGTTTCTCTCGGTCGTACCGTTGTTCATTATTACCATGATTGTGCTCGGTCATTACATGCTCGTGGATTTCCATTTTTAGTCTCGGGTGATCACTCAATCATCGCGTCCGTGACCGTGGCGTAGTTCGCCGATCACGATATAGGTCGCAAGTGCGATGGCAACTAAGAAGATAACACCTGAAGTAATTAAAAAGGATACCATCGCCTAATCTCCTCTCCTGTAGTGGACAGGACAAGTTTACCGTAATATCGGTCCTGGTACTACAGGAGAAGTATTTCTTTGGGAAGGACTTCGTTATAATGCACCAAGGATTATTAATCGTCACCTATGGCTTGTTATTAGCGACGGCCGCTACGGGTGCCTTTGTGTTTTTTGGCTTTTCGCTCTTTGGCCCACCGAAAAGGCGAACGCGCGCGTCAACCATGACCTTGCCGAAGCGTTCCATTCCATTGAATTGGGTCGTATTACATGTTTTGCTGGCTCTCGTGACCATGGGTGTTTTCGCATTTGCCATTTTCGATAATGTCGATGTCCCAACCATTGCGTACGTTAGTTTTGGAATGTATGTCGTCACATTTCTGACCGGAGCGTTATTTTTTATCCAGTTTGACGCTCGACGGCGTCCCTTGAGAAGACGCCTTTTGGGTCTTCACTTAATGATGGCCGTGGCCACCTTCATTTTGATTACGGCGGTGATGGGGGTTTCTGCTTTTCCTCATCATGTGGCACCGCCCGCTAGTAGTCCCAAGAACTCCACGATGTGGGATCTTGTGCGTCAACATCGGAGCGAGCTTGCGCGTCAGGAGCCTGGGAAGAGCGGTCTTCCTTTGCCGTAGCGACCTATTAAAGACCATGGAATTAGAGACCATTGAAAGAGGGATTTTCGTGAGTAAATTATGGCAAGAAAGTTGGGCGGCTTCGGTAACGTATTGGACAGAACATTGGAAAACCTGGATGGGGGTCTTGGCCGCGGGGACCTTATGGTTGTGGCTACTGTTTATCGTTGCACCCGGTACCGTACCGTTTGTCTTCTTGGAAATCGAACCGATCAATGATCCGTCCGTAGCTCGAACCTACCATAGCCAGTTAATGGCCGTCGAGCATCAACTGCCGCGCATGTTGGGGGTATTAGTTGTAGCAAGCATTATCGGATTTATTGTGATTTCCCAACTGCTTAAACGCTTGCGCCCATCGACGCCTTCCGGCTCCACGCTTGGCATCATGATTAATTCGGCCATCATGATGGTCATTAGCTTTGTGGCCATGGGGGCGGTTCATGTTCCCATTGATACCCATGGGTCGCATGGGCCGATGGAACTTCGCATGGCGATAGTGCTGGTGTGTTTTGCCATCATTGTCCCGTGGTTCTTCTGGAGAGGTGCTCTTGCATACAACCACCGGCCGTCCTTTTGGAGTGAACTGCGCCATCGCCCAAAGGATCTGCTGTTTTTGCCGTGGACATGGCTTATTAGTGTGGTAGTAGTTCAAATGGCCAGTGCTTCATTTGCGTGGACTACGGCTGTGCCCGCTATCGGGACATTTATTTTGGCCCTGCTTACCATTACGTCGGGAATCTTGCATCAGTCGGTGGCGTATTACTATACCCGTCCCGGACTGCTAAGAAGCCGGTTAAAGAAATCGTCGTAATATAGAATCATCATAGGGAGCTCGCGTGTATCACTTGTGCGAGCTCTTTTTTTTTCACCACACCGAATAAAAATTACTTTACAAAAAACTACATGACTTAGCAGGAATTTCCGGGCGGTTGTAGAAGATATGCAGAGAAGTAGGTGTGTAGGGTAGTGCCCTCTTCACCGGAATACAGCCGTTCTAGGCCATGCGGACCATTTTGTTCCGCGGTTTCGGTTTGTTTGCAAGGCTATACGACTCATTTAGAAAGGAGTAGATAAATTGGATAACACGCCGAACAATGGCCGCATTGACTCCGCGGAAGAGGCACCACAAGAACTTCAATGGAGTCGACGCCAATTTATCTGGGGGTCTGTAGGTGTCGCCGCTGCAGGCCTGGTGGCAATGTTCGGAAGAACAGTCATTCCGAATGCGGCACGTGCTGTATTTGGCTCGCCTGTGTCGACCGGACTTATTCACGTCTACCAGGAAGATTTTTATTATGTGCCGAACTACATGACCTGGCGCGTTGGCGACCCGATGACGATGCGCCTGCATAACATGAGTGTTACTCGTTATCATGAGATGCAAATTGGACGAGATGTCAGCACCGAAAAGACGATTTTCGGTACCATTACGGCCGACGGTTTTCTGATTGATTTTTGGGCTAATGTCCCGGTGACGCTGTCGAATCCGTACATGATTGACAACTTCGTTCCTAATAAAGCGAAGGTGACGTACATCGGACCGAAGTCCGCATATGCCATTGCGAGTGGTGGTGGGTTTAGTCCCACACTGAAGCCCGGAGGGCATATTGACATTGCTTTTACGGTACCTGATAAGCCTGGTATTTGGCATTATGGGTGCTTCGTACAAAACGCCGCACATTGGCGGTTGGGAATGCGTGGCATTCTCAACGTGGTGCGGGCCTGACAGTAGTCCTTCAATAGTAAATGATCGGAAGGAGGCCCGAATTTTCGATGGCCAATGCAGCACTGTTCGGTATTCTCTGGGTGGTAGCATCACTCCTTGGAGAGTGGGGAGTGACGACCTGGATTAATTCGGCTCCCAATGAGGCAGGACCTTATTTTGGGACCTTCTCTAACCTCGGTATCATTGGTGTGAAGGCATTTGACTTCTTATTATGGGTCGCGGTACCAATCTTTGTGTTCGTGGTGCTTATGCTGATTTTCGCCATGATAAAGTTCCATGTGCCGAAAGGTGTTAAAGAGACTGGAGACGCTAAAGACCAGACTCGTGTCAATAAGGCTTATATTGGAATCTGGATTATTGTCAGCGTGTTAGTTAACATTCTGATTTGGTTACATCCTAATGCCAGTGGACTTGAGCAAGTGTTTGCGGCTCAGAAAATTACTGCTAAAGAAAATCCTTTGATTGTGGATGTGACGGCTCGCCAATGGGAGTGGATTTTTAGCTATCCGCAGTATGGCATACAACAATCGTTGAATTCCCAGGGCCAGGATGTGTTGTACTTGCCTGTGAATCGGCCTGTGGAGTTCGTCATGCGCTCCTATGATCCGTTCCATACCTATGATTATCAGGTTGATGTCATCCACAGCTTTTGGATTCCGGGATTTGGCGTAAAGATGGACGTGGTCCCAGGTGAAACACGGACGCTGGTGCTTACTCCGACGGCCATCACCTCCACAGAGAAAGACCCCATGGTTCGCGTTCAATGTGCCGAGGATTGTGGCCCTGGACATCCATATATGGAAGCTAATGTTCATGTGGTCAGCGGAAGCGCGTTTGCATCATGGGCAAAGGCGCAGGCATCGGGCTCATGATGAGCTCAACATTGTACGGGAATGGTCATGGAAAGGGGTTGAAGTAATTGGCACAACGTGTGGCGCCGCCGTCTCAAGGGACACCACCGATGGCACCTGATCGTCGCATGATGCCACCCGTAATGCGCGGGTTTCTATGGGCCTTTATCGGGTTCGTCGTGCTAAATGCAATTAGCATCGCGGTTGACTATAGTCCGATATCGCCTTACGTCAGTCAGGTTGGTGCGGTAGCGGGATGGTTTGGCGCCTTTGTAGGATGGCTACTGGGTGTTGGTGGGTACGAGCACATTGTGCGACCCATGCTTGGATACCCCGATCCCGGATATCGACAGACCGGATGGCGGCGATTCTTTCAGTTGTCCAACGATCACAAGACCGTTGGTCTTCAGTACTTAGTCTTTTCGACGGGCACCTTCTTAATCGCTGGGCTTGTGGCCATGGCGATGCGGTTCCAGTTAATGAACTATCAGCCTACGATCTTTCAATATCCTGAAAGTTATTTGCAGGCGGTAGGTATTCATGGAACGTTGATGATGTTTACGGTGGCTACCGTGGCCATGTTCGGAGGCCTTGGAAACTATATGGTACCTCTGATGATTGGTGCGCGTACGACCGTATTTCCGAAAGCGTCCAGTATTAGTGTTTGGCTGGTCCCGGCAGGTGTGCTCACGATTGTTATGAGTCCATTACTGGGCGACTGGACCACCGGCTGGCGTGGCTATGAGCCCTTAGCGGCGTCCGATGGGGTAGGAATTCTCTATTACTACCTGGGCGTGTTCGCCCTTACGTTATCGTCTCTCATCGTGGCCATTAACATGGTGACTACCATTCTATTTCATCGCACGAAAGGCCTTACCTGGAATCGTCTTCCTCTCTTTGTTTGGGGGATTTTGACCGTGGGTCTTTTGACGGTGATT
>NZ_JBYCKN010000198.1:0-12304 GCF_057473405.1 Sulfobacillus sp. TH-112 | reverse complement strand
TTGACTCATGCTCCAAACCTCAACTCGCACACTCCCTACATTATCCACTAAGTGACTCGCGCCATCCGCTGAGTCTGCCAATACTGAGCCCAACCATCATAGCCGTGTAATTCACACCAGAGGGTGTGCTCTCGAGTTAATGCCGCTGCCCGTTCCGGTTCACGCCTCCAATAAAATTCTAGCCAATCACTATAAAGATCTAGCCAACTCGACCGACCAAGATGCACAATGGTTTCAGGGTTATTCAATGCACTCTTGAGCCGGCGCTCCATCACTAGCCCATTTGGCTCGTCCGCCGCAAGTAGGTCGATCCCCCACAATACCCGATCCACTTCACGCGGCCATGCTGGATCAAAGGTCCTGAAACTACTACGGCGCACAGAGGCAAGGCGGTCCGGGCGGTCCCTCCAGGCGATGTGTGCTAACACCCACCAATAATTTTGCCAGGTCGCCGGAGCACCGGCTAAATGCGGGGTCATCCCAGCTAACGAGCCAATGTCTACCTTACCCCGATACCATTCGCAAATTGCCCGGCTACTATTAAATCCTACCTGATAGGCACGGGACATTTTAGACCATACCGCGTCATCCTTTTGCAAAATATCATAACTAGATATGGCTTCCTCGAATCGCCCCAACGTCGTTAAAAACGTGGCGCGATTTCGAAGCGCTCGCCCCCGCAGGCGCACGTCAGATGGTTCCAAGGCAAGGATGGTTTCAACGTGCTTCAAAGCGTCTCTCCATAACTCGCTCGCTACGGCTAGGCGCGTACCATGCTCAAGCGACTCGATCAAGGAAGACGTAGAGTAGACAACGTGCGGCGACATCTCCCGAACGGCCAATATAGCAACTAGCGCCTGTTCCTGCTCTCCACGGAGAATCGCCAGACGCTCAGCGACTAGGGCTACCCGGTAGGCTGAGTTCAACTCTCCTTTTGCTCGCAAAAACTGCATGGAACGAAAGAGTATCTGTCCACCGATGGATTGACCTTGGTCCCTCAGCCTCAAACGACGGGTCCACTGCCAGTGCCGTTTCATTGCCATCGTCTCCTTATCACCTTCTATATTCCCAATTATACCTACATCTTTACAGAATTTGCTAATATTTGTGGTAGTATAGCCACAAGTGAGGAGGTGAACCCCATGCGACACATTCGACTGCTTTTAGCGGCCGCCATTTTACTCTTCGCGGCTGGCAATATTTTCCATTACGCGGCAAAAACGCAACCCGTAACAGTAGCCATCAGCCAAGTTTCGCAGCCTCAGTCCCAGGCTATGCCAGTCGAAGACTAGTTCATATGTCATCAGAAGACTCGAAGAGCACTTGAGGCATCCTCAGTCTCGTGTTGCTTCAAGACCTTCCTTTAAAATGCCGTCACAAAGACTGCCTAGTGTACTACAGCCGTATAGCACCACCATCACAAAATGACGGTAAGGAATGTCCTCTCCCGCCGAGACAGATACCATAGCCACCTACACCTGAGTCTACTGAGACATTGCCCCACCCATGATACAACTCATGTCGGCCAATTGATATGGCTGATTTATCCCCGTCGATGTCAGTTGTGAAGCCGGATGGCCTCTCAATCCTCTGACTATAATGCACAAATGCCGAGGCGGTCCGGCTGGATGGTGGTACTTCGTACTCTGTGTGCCAATCCGACACTCTGACAATGCCAGCTTAGCCGTACCTATCCCCACTTGCCGCTATAAATTTCGCCATCACTATCACTGCCATGTCTCAGATATCAAAAAAATCGCAGAACCACGTCGTCCATACAGATGGCATTTGGGAATCGACCATAATGACAATATCACGCACGGTTTTTCTGCCCTGGAAATCCTCCACGAAGAATGGCTGTCATCCTCATGAGCATCTCAGATTGGCGACTACTTTGGCCGATGGCATGATGCATATAGTGAATACCTCCACCTATTCACTGCAGTGGTAGGGCGAAATGACTATCGACCATACCGCCGTCGCGAGGCATCGTCGCCCGCCGGCATTCTCCATCCAATGTGCCACGACTAGCTAACAAACATGCTGTCAAGAGATGCGGCATGCGCTTTTCTCCCCGGGAGCTTTAAAGTCTCCTAGGACAGGTTGGATGTCCCATAGGCCATGCTATTGTGGACGATGCTTTTCAAGTTTTAGCATCGCTGAGACGGTATCTATCTTCCATCCAGCGTGCTTTAACTCCGGAATGACATCTTTTACCGCTTGAATGGTGGCGGCAGACGAATTGGGGCCGTCATGGAAGATGACGATTGCCCCAGGTTCCACCTGACGCATAATCTGACTCGCCATCTCGTCTCCTGTCGCTCGATGCCGCCAGTCGCGCGTATCAATGGACCACCCAATAATCTGATAGTGCATAGCCCCTAACACTTGACGAGCAACGGAATCAGAAGCGCCTCCGGGCATGCGGTAGAGAGACGGTTTAGGCACTCCGAGGGAGACGAGAAGAGCTTCATTCTGTGTCACTTCTTGGGATACAACGGCTGCTGTTTGACCACGGAGCACGCGATGCTGAAATCCGTGGCTTTCGACATCCTCATGGTCGCGGACTTCCTGAGTTAAAATATCTGGCCGTTTCTCCGCGTGACTGCCAATAACAAAAAATGTTGCCGACACATGATTATCATGCAATATCTTTAATACTTGTGGTGTCCATGTTCGCGTAGGACCGTCATCAAATGTCAGGGCCACCACTTTTTTTGATGTCAACACTTGATTTATCACTGCTGCTGGTCTTACCACTGTTGACTGATGAGAAAAGGGCCATATCGTCAATAGCGACGCCCACATTGTCAGAATCATTCTCATGCCATCTCACGCATCCTCTCTTACCACGATATGCCGTCTAGACTTCCCCGAGCAAAAGCTCTTCATCCAGAAGGAATTTCTCGGCACATCGCGAAATGACAGGGTAGAAAGCGAGGCAAGGTGTGCGATGAAATTCACCATCATCCCCGTAGGCCAATTTGATTCATCTCTCTCGGTTCTCTCGCCGGAGGACACGAGTAATCGGCGTGAGACCATTCCTGTGTATAGCTACCTTCTAGAAACTGCCCAAGGACTGATTCTGTTTGACACGGGCTGCTCTCACCAATGCCGGACCGATCCGGTGAGATTGCTCGGTGCCGACACCGTCCCCCTGTTGACACCACTGCTAAAAGATACTGACCATATTGGTGCTCAATTAGCGCGTTTAGGGTACGAACCAGCCGACATCGACTTAGTGGTGAACTCTCATTGTCATTTCGATCACTCCGGCGGAAATGAGATCTTCTCAACTCAAGAGTTTGGTATCCAAAAAACTGAATGGGAAGCCGCCGCAAACAACCGCGACTCCTATCCCGATCTCGCATATCGACCACCCTCGACGAATCGCTTGACGTTATACGAGGGAGACGTTGATCTCCTCCCCGATGTACATTTGCTCTACACTCCCGGGCATACGCTAGGACACCAGTCGCTCTTGGTAGAACTGAACGAGGGTCCCATCCTGATTACCTCCGATGCGGTTTATACCCGAGACCACTTCACGCTCGATCACATTGGAGCCTCAGCAAATGTGGAACTTGCGACAGCATCGCTGCGCCGTCTCATCGAAGTAGCGAACCACGGAGCACGGCCGTTTTTTAGCCACGACCCACAACAGGTCCGCATCGAGCAGTGGAATCTCGCACCGGCCTTTTACCAATAACACCATCATCCGAGGGAGGATACCCCATGAAACTCACGAAACTCGTCTCCGTATTAGCCTGCCTTGCCTTAGGGAGTGTGCTGGCAGCGTGTGGATCGACGAAAGTTCCCGCTGCTGCAAGCGTCGGAAAGCCTACTTCGGGCGGCACCATCGTATTTGCTCAACAGCCCCAAACCAGCTACACTTGGTATATCCCGATTGTTGATGCGCAATACGACTACAACGCAGGCTTATACGACGAAATCTATAAGCCGCTCCTATGGATTAATAACAATTACTCGATTAATTGGCAGTCTTCGATTGCTGATAAAATCACCTATAACAAAACGGGTACCGTCTATCACATCTATTTGAATCCCAAGTGGCATTGGTCAAACGGGATGCCCGTAACCAGCCGAGACTTCATGTTCACTTGGGACATCATTAAAGCCGCCTCTGCCGCCAACGCTCCAGCGCCCTGGCCCTATGTCGGCGCCGGGACGGGCGACATCCCCAGTGGCGTGAAGAGCGTGGTGGCCAATAGCTCCTATGAAGTGACCATGACACTTAACCAACCGACCAACCAAGACTGGTTCATTTATAACGGTATTATCCAGATCGTTCCCATGCCCCATATCTGGGACGTCAAGTCTAATATGACGGCAGAGCTAAAATACCTTGGTGCGCAGGCGATTAACCCTCACTTTGTTTCCGTAGTCGATGGCCCATTTAAACTAGGCAAGGTAGTGCCAGACCAAACATGGACACTCCTTCCCAACACAGCCTATTCCGGCCACAAGAGTCTCGTCAAGAAGATCGTACTCCTTTATGAGGGGTCCAACAGTGCTGAATTTGCTGCCCTCAAAACGGGAGCCGCCAACATGGGCTACCTAGACGTCAGTCAGTGGGGCGCGCGAAACCAATTAACCCAGTCGGGCGACGTGATTACCCCCGAGTACACCTTTGGTTTTTTTGACACTGCTCTCAACCTTTTCCCGGGATCACCAGTGCGCTCCATTTTTAAACATCTCTATGTGCGACAGGCCATGCAAATGGGGCTCGACAATAGCGCTATTAACAACTCCATCTATCACGGATTTGCCCCACCCATCGATGGGCCATTGCCTAAGAATCCTTCCACCACGTTTTATGACCCCGCCCTTAATACCAACCCGTATCCCTTTAACATTAAAGCCGGAAAGACGCTATTGACATCCCACGGATGGCATGAAGTCAATGGCATCATGACCAAAGGCCATCTTAAGATGAATTTCCAAATGCTCTATGCTGCCGGATCAACGTCGTCCAGTGAGACCGCGGAATTAATGCAGCAGGACTGGGAAGAAGAGGGAATTAAGATCACCTTAAAACCGGTACCCTTTAGTACCCTGATTGGCGAGGCCAGTCAGAGTTATGCACCGCATTGGGATATGGCTACCGGCACCGGATGGTACTATGATGGACCGGGATTTTATCCGTCTGGCGATGGTCTCTTCAATACCGGTGCGTCATCAGGATTCGGGTATTCCAGTCAAGAAGAAGATCGGCTAATTGATGCCACGCATATTCCCTATGCCACTTCCAAAGAGAATATGGCAGCATTCGACCGTTACGAGCTCTATACTGCAAAAGCGCTTCCGGTGCTATGGCAAAATAATGCCGCCACGCTGGTGGTCCATGCACCCGATGTCCACGATTCCGTCAAGTATGCCGACGCGTCCCCCGGCATTCCGCAAATGCAATATTGGTGGGTGTCCACCAACAAATAGTGGCCAGCGAGAGACGTCTAATGTCTCTCAACAACAGTAGCTACCGGAGAACTGGTTGGGGTTTGCCCTCATCGAGAGAGCAAACCCCAACGGCTTTCTTCCCCATAGGTCAACCGAGGGAATTCACTCCGCTGTTGTAAAAAGTGCCGAATCGTTGCGCTCGTGACCTCTTCTCACCGTGCTACGTTATGTTAATGACATAGAAAACGGTCAACACGGGAGGAATCCTCATCATGTATTCCAAAAAATCCTTGGCACTCGTTGCCCTATCTGCCATATTTACGTTAAGTGGTTGTGGCCTTTCCAGTACCAGGGCGGCCCAGCCGCAACCCACGGGGAGTTCCGCGGCGACAACACCCAGCACTACTACGGTAACCTCGCCCAGTGCATCGCCCACAACGTCGGTGTCGGATAATACGTCCGCGTCCACCGCAGCTTCGCCCACCAGTACCCCCGTGGCGACCACGATCATGGTGCATAATGCTTCACCGACCCAAATCGAGCTATGGGCCAAGGAGCACATCCTTTATATCCTGGCCCCCAGCAACGCCTATGATGTTAACCCCAGTGGCACCATTTTTCTCTTGCCTCACGCATTACATACCCCCACCACCCTACATCATTGGCCGTCACAAAGATTTGAAGCTGTCGCCGTACTGAATAATCCGGGCACTCAATTAGGCACGGGCACCGGAACCTTATGGAACCAGATGACCTCCAATATCTATTGGCTTAAGCTGGCATCCTCTACCGTTTTACCAAGTACAATCAATACCAGCACGAATCCCTCTTTAGTACTCAATGTCGCTGCTGGTCAGTTATTTGCCGTCCCATGGCCGAGTACTGCCTATCCTGGGCGCATCTTGTTCTTAAAACCTAAGCACTTTACCATGCCCATTATGGTAAACCATTGGCCATCGCATCATTTTCGAGTGGTCGCCGTGTATCCCGAAAAAGATCTCCCGGGTATGAGCCCTTGGTTAAATTATGCGCGGAATATCCCGGAAGCATCTGGGCTAAACGCCCGGGCCACCGCCGCTCCGCTGCCCTCGTTGCCGTCCGCCTTTCCCAGTTATGCTGTCGTGCTAAAGAATGTCGGCCAGCACTTAGCACTTACCTCGGACGTACCAGTCTATCTTCCCAAACATCTTCCCCAAGGGACGTATCACGGTGATTTAGATGTAGAATACGCGGAGAAAAACCAGGGGTATTCAATGACTATTGGCGGAGGTCCCGCATTACCCGCCAATTCCTCCAAAATTGAGATAGGTAATGCCGAGCTATTAGGGACCTTTATGGGTATGCCCTGGTACCTCCCTTTTCACGCACGCCAAGACGATATGCCGCTTTTTCCCTCACCCGCCACACCCAAAGGCACTACCCTGCGTCTCGCAAGTGGCATCACCGGCACCCAATATCCCGGGACAGAAGAAGTTCCCACGCTCATTACATGGCAGGAAGATGGATGGACGTTGAACTTCATGGGCGAAGGGGTGTCTCCGGGCATCATTGCCGGGTCCGCCAAGTCCATCGCCCAATCCTTAATCGGGGTAAAGTTACCAGGAACTCATGGACGTGCCACTTTTAGCATCGGTTCCGATGCACCATCCGAAGCCACCTACGACCTCAATGGCACGCGCTACTTTGTCTATGCTAATGGCTTTCGGGCGGTAACCTTAGCGCAGCAAATGGCCCCCGTCACCAATTAAGAATTCACAGATCATGCCCACCCCTAAAATTCCCGGTATCGATTCCCCGATAACGATGCACTGTACGTTTCCGCATGAGGTCTCGATTGCATGGGCATGTCAGATTTCTATAACAGGCAAGATGATCGGGCAGCCATCAATCCCTGGAACTCGATATCAATTTTTTAGATACCGTGATATGTATATGAAGAACTCTTAGCCAAAGCCATTTACGGGCACCGCGATGGGGTTGTGCTCGCCACCAAATGCGGCAACCACCGCTCCCCCGAGGGCGTGTTTCTGCGTATCAATGGTACGCCAAAATCCCTCCGTACCGCATGCCAAGACTCGTTGCGACGCCTCAACACAGACCGCATCGACTTATATTATTCGCATCAGGTGCATCCCACCGTACCCATGGAGCGGACCATCGGTGCCACGGACGCGCTGGTCGCTGAAGGAACAGGCCGTTACATCCGTTTGTCTGAAGCGTCTCTCAATCCCATTCGTCGCGCCCACCACATCCATCCAATTACTGCATTGCAAACCGAATATTCGCTGTGAAGTCGTGATACTGAAGATGCCTCTTGCCCACAGTCCGTGCGCTAGACATTGGATTTATCCCCTATAGCCCCCTAGGACATGGATTCTTAACCGGACGATCTCAACGTGTAGAAGATTTGCCTGCCGGCGATTATCGGGCCACTCTCCATCCAAGGAGAAAACTTCCAAAAAAATTTACAGTTAGTGCAACGCATTGAACGTAGGGCGGAAGAAAAACATGCGACGGCAACGCAGTTAGCCTTGGCTTGGTTGTTGCATCCAGGTTCTGACATCGTTCCCATCCCGGGAAACCCAAAAGGTCCCTTGTCTCGAAGAAAATGTCGGGGCCTTAAATGTCAAGCTCACCGAGCAGGGCCTTCGATAGATTGCCGATGCATTACCGAAAGGTATTGCCGCGGGGGATGGCTATGGCCATTCCCGGCCAAGTTTCAGTCTTACCCGGATCGAAACGCATTTGGTCCAATATCCATCCGATGGCGCTGCCATCGGATGGGTATCTCAACCGCAAGCACATGGCCGCTATCCCGGGGTCATTGTGATCCATCACGAGGCATTTGGACCCGTGTTACATATCCACGATGTCGCGCGTCGTCTCGCGAATCAAGGGTACATCGCGCTAGCGCCCAATCTTTATTCGCGTGTCAGCACCCCACTGCTCGCTAACACCGAAGCCGTGTTTAGAACAATGTTCGCCTTGTCAGACGCCCAAGTGGTGCACGATTTGGAAAATGGAGCACGGTTTATCCGTAGCATGCCCCATGCGTCTGGACGTGTAGGTACCATGAGATTTTGTTCAGGTGGTCGAAAAACCTTACTCTTTGCCTCATCCAGCAATGAAGTTGATGCGGCCATCGATGACTGGGGCGGATTTATTGGCATCTCCACCCCCAACGACTTGACCACAAAAAGCCGCCCTACCCCTATCATCGACTTGGTCGACAACCTGCATTGTCGTCATCAGTGAAGAGGATTAAAATTCCTCGCCAGAAGACGGCCAGACGCTGAAAACCCGCCTCAAAATACATCACCAAACATTTCAATATAAAGTCTACCAAGATGCCAGCCACCCGTCTTTTGCCGATTACCGACCCAATTATCGGAAAGTTGTTGCCGCTTTTACGCTGTAGGATGGTGTGCTCGAGTTCTTCGGAACACATTTGAAGTAAGTGCTGCCAAGAACGCGGGCTAGACATATAGATCCAGCCCGTTTTACTCGCCAGCGCCTTAAAGTTGACTTTGGTTCACTTCACGCAGTGTCGGAGGATTAGTGGCACTCCCGGGGGACGCAATCCACCATACGGATCCGCCCGTAATCGTCACATTATAGGTATTCGACGGAATAACCGTCGTGGGCACCGACTGCCACTGGTTGGCACCTGGTATCAGGACAAACCAGCCTGAGCCACTATCCAACGACACTTGCGCCAAGATATCACCATTGGCCAACATCCCCAATCCCTGGTAATTAGCGCCATTTTGACTGCCAGCAATGGGCGGCAATGCAATGTACTGCCATGTTTTCCCTCTATTTTCGGTAAGTTGCACCGGATATGGGTTATTCGCTTGTAACAACAACGCGCTATGAGACGACAAGGCCGCCAGTGTAATGGTACCTTCCATGTTGGTAAAGCTGGTCGATGAAATCCATTGGCCTTGAGCATTTTCCCGCAATAACTGTTCCGTTTGTCCGTTGCCCATTTGCCCAAAATTCCCATTCGGCACGGCGCCGAAATTAAGAGCAGGGCCCAATTTTGGACTGGGCAATGCTGCATTCACCGTCCACGACTGACCACCATCATAAGTAGTCTCCGTAGCCCATTGGTTTTGCCGTATAAAGTAGGCGATCACTGCAGTTCCCCTTTGGAGGTATCCGCCAAATTCACCTACGGTGTATCCTGAGGGCAATGGCACTTGATTCCAAGACTTTCCCAAGTCCGTCGTATAATAGGGAGTGTTGTACATGGGCGGTGCTGACCCATACTTTTGATAAACGGCCTCAACAGCAAGAAACAGGCTGTTGGGGAACCGGGGTTCGAACGTAATCGAGGAGGCTAATGGAGGAGACCCCCGAAACACGGTCACCGGATATCCGGTCCCACTGGATAGAGACGTCAGTGCGGACAGAGAAATCGATTGCCACGTCTTATTCTCCCGTAGCCATACGACTCCCGGGGTACTGCCTACCGCGACTGTCCCGTCATTCACCGCGACGGGACTCGGCTGACTAAATGAGAAGGCCGCCTGATTGGTGGTAGTGTACAGCGGATGGAATGCCCCGATTTCCGCCCAAGTGCGAGGGCGAATGATATTGAAGGGTGTGTTGCCTAACGTGACAGACGTGCCAGGCTTGGCTGTAAGGATGTACTGAAGCGCTACGCTATTGGATCCCAGTTGGAGTGAGCCCAATGGAGCGACACTGGCTGGCACATGAAATTCTCCCGAAATATCTCCGTTGAATGACTGCTGTACGGATCCTAACCCACCATAACTACTGGTCTTGCCGTCTGTATTCCATACCAGTTGATACCCAAATGGCTTCCCGATAATCTCCGTTAACGGAGCCCAGCCCGATACCCGAACGATAGTGCCAGGAGCCCCGCTATCCGGTGACAACGTCAACGATATGGGCCGAGTTTGATCGGTAATCGGTCCCATCAAACGAAAATCCGCTTGAGTTTGACTCGGTCCCAGTCCGCAGCCCGGTATCGTAGGACCAAAACATTGAATCGCTACGGGATAGACTCCCGGCTTTAGAGGATGTTCCCCATGAGGGGTAAGCCACGGTTCGGTCGGTACTTGAAATTGGGTGGTGAAATATCCCGGGTGTTGTGAAGACCAGGTAATCGCACTGACATCAATCGTCAACCCCGCATCAAATCCTCCGAAGCTAATATTACCCAATGGAGGAAGCTTTGCACGTTCAGCGGCCGAGAGATCTTTCACAGAGGGAATATAACCGGTAACAGTCACCGTGGTGCCTGGGCGACCGGATTTGGGGTTTAACGTGATAAACGGTTGGTTAGCAGGGTGACTAACCACCTTCTTGGTCTCCGGGCCTTTTTTAACTTTCTTATGAACCGTGTGCCCGGCAGACCCACTGGAAGCCTCACGTGTAGGCGCAACACCACATCCCGTGGTGATAGCCAAGATCCCCGCCAAAGACAATATTCTCCATAGGTTTTTCACGGTGCTATCATCTGCCTCTCATTTCAGGCTCAAAAGCCTATTTAACCCAAGTAACGCAATGCAGGAGATATAGGTTACTGATAGCCAATAGGCGATGTCGGCATGCTTAAGCCTCGGAGATAACTCCATACGATGCGCTCACTCTTGCGACCTTAGGCTCTCTTCTAGTCGTTATGCCTCACTTTTCAGCAGTTAGTTGCGGGCTTGTTAACGCATTAGACAGGTGCACTGTGAGAAATGGCAGTCATCATAGAAAACTGCCTTACTTCGTATAACTAAAATTTTTTCACGCATGATAGGCCAATGTCCATTCCCCCGTCCCGAGCGAATAAATTCTGGGTGCATCGCCCGTTTTTGGATCTTATCAATGGCCCCATATTTATGAATGCGTTTAGTTGTGGCGTAGCAGCGGTCTCTACCAGCTCACCCGTCACCATGGTCTCTCTGGCATCTGATATAGGCGCCCGCAGGCTTAATCTCGAACGTTACGCCAGCACAGGGATTTTGGCTCTCGCCTTATAGGCCTCTCCCACCACACACTGGGCCTTGTGGCTCAGCCTCACTCAGTACCGGGACCGGCGTGGCATGTTTAGCTGAAAATCAATTTAAGACAAGCGCCTGGCCCGCTAAAATTCGCAAACGAGTCACCACATGGGAGAGAGACGGAGGCCCATTAGGATATTTAGGTAACCTCATCACCATTCAACGATTCTCTTTTCCCCGCTTAACCACGGGCCGGAATTTGGGCTATAGGCGTAGCAGCCGCCCTGTGATAGCGGTTCTTCTCATCGAGCGCACGGGAACTGACCGGCGTGGGCGTACATTGCAGGGGAGGCGTACCCTGTCGTAGACAATCTCTCACCTGTTGACTACAGCATGGAAAAAATCCCGTCGTGGTGGTTTTGCATATACCGAACGAGTAAAACTGCATTTTACTGAGCAAGCAAACTGTGAGATCATCGTAGTCGAAGAAGTTGTCGCCCAATGCGCCCCCTCCTGACACCTGTCGTAGCTGGTTCGGTGGACTTCACACAACATGAGATATCGCTCGCGACCCTCACTCAATGCCGAGACGACTCTTTACGGGTGGGTTGCTCCTCCCGTCTCTGTAAATTCACCGCAATCGTACTTAGCATACGCAACCCTGCCTGTACATCCTTATTAGTCATCAATCGCATCATTCCCCCTATCCCGCCTAATCCATGAGTATCTTTCCGAGCGGTCACCGAAAGTCCTTGGATTAACGCATCAACCGTTTGAGGCAAATGGCTCTCTTGGGCTTTGTCTATCATCGCTAATGCTAGCCCATTGACGTTCTCGGGAGTGTCAAGGATTTTGTGTAAAGGGTTTTTCAAGACTCCAGATCTTGTAAGGGTCGGCGGACCCGGTCTTCGAAATAGATTTCGAGC
>NZ_JBYCKN010000197.1:0-31331 GCF_057473405.1 Sulfobacillus sp. TH-112 | reverse complement strand
TCTACACCTCTTTCGGGGTCATGAATAACGTCAAGTCCGAGAGGAGAGAATAGTTGCATTGCGAAAAAATATGCGAGACTATGAATGTATAAGAAAGGAGTCGTGACAATGGCCGGACCACTTGGTGTCGCTTTATGGTTTTCCGGGTTAGGCATGACACAAGCAGAATTCATGAAGGACCCCTATCCGATATATCGTGAGTGGAGAAAAGAGCACCCCGTCTGGGAAACAGGAGACCACTTGTGGTTCTTGCTCAATTATGAGGATGTGAAACGGGTGCTCACTGATCCCATTTTCATGAAGGGTGATCCGTGGACCGAAACTCCCCCAGAAGCATATAGACACTTACCCGAGCTATCCCCAAGCATGCTAGTCAGCAATCCCCCAGTGCATACGCGGTTACGGGGACTGGTGAGCCAAGCTTTTCAACCTCGCCATTTAAAGCGATTAGAACCATTTATACTATCGTTGGCGGAAAAATTATCTTCCTCCCTATACGCCAATGGCGGAGGAGATCTTGTGAGCGAATTTTGTTTCCCGCTGCCAGCGCTTGTCATCGCAGAACTTCTCGGCGTGCCGGAACGCGACCAAGCTCAATTTCGCACCTGGTCACAAGGGATTGCGCGATTGCTCGACCCGTCGCAAACGCCCGAAGTCCGAGCAGAAGCGGTCAAGTCGCGATGGGCGCTACTCGACTACTTCCATCACTTAATTGAACAAAAGCGTACGCAACCTCAGGATGACCTCTTGACCGAACTCATCCAGGCTGAATCAGACGGCCACCACCTAACCCCAGGGGAATTGCTCTCCATGTCGCTGCTACTTTTGGTAGCCGGGCATGAAACCACTACCAATTTATTGTCGATGGGATCGCTAGCTCTCATTGAACATCCGCAGGTTCTTCCCCCAGAGGGGCAATGGCAGACGGCGGTGGAAGAGCTTTTGCGATACACCTCGCCTGTGCAAATTGATGGACGAACGATTCACGAATCGATCGATCTTGGATCCATCCGCATTCCGGCAGAGAGTTGGCTAACCGTCTCCCTAGGAGCTGCCAACCGAGATCCTAGTATTTTCAATGATCCTGAGCATATTGACCTGGCTCGATCACCGAATCCCCATATGGCTTTTGGTCGTGGAATTCATTTCTGCCTTGGCGCTGGTCTGGCGCGCATGGAAGCGAACATTGCCTTTCCCATTCTTTGGAGAAAATCGCTGAAATTGGTCAAAGAACCGAGTTGGAATGAAAATATTGTGCTTCGCGGCCTATCGTCTCTCTCCGTAACGTTCTCCTAAACCTTAAGGCGCCTCTCGTCTAGCGAGGCGCCTTTACGCTGGACTGTCCCTCACGATTCTTTTCTCGTGTCACCTGGCCATCGGCGTTTCCCGCACACTCTGCGATAGCTGAACTCAATCCCGGTGTTAGCCATAGCCGCACTGTCTTCATCGCTCACACGAATGCCAATCCATCCGAAGCGCCCAACATACGAGGGAAAAAAGGTACTCTCATGATCCATCCATGTTGTTCTAAGCTCGTCAGGTATCTTCACCGTGACGGTGGGGATAGGATCCGAATCCCCTGTAAACGCGAAAATTTTCACGCCTACTTTAAACACCGTATCTCCCCATGGATGGTCTTCATAGGCATCAGGAAACGACAGGCAATACCGTCGTATCTCCTCAAAAACATCACTCATGAAGATACCGCTTCCACCATGCTTCCATGAGGCGTCGCCGTTCCAAACGTTGAGATGGCTTGCCCGTGACGCTGAATCCATGCGCCGCATTAGGAAACGTAACTAAGGCTGTCGGTATCTGATGCCGTCGAAGCGCCACATACATCGCCTCGCTTTGTTCTTGAGGACATCGATAGTCTTCCTGTCCAGCTATGAATAAAGTCGGGGTGGTCACCGCAGAAACATACCGAATAGGAGACCGTTCCCATAATCTTTCCCAACCATCCCATGGGGCAGCGCCGAATTCACTGCGCATGAAATCAGGACCAATATCGCTATGCGTATACATGCTTAAGTGATTAGACACTGACATCTCCGAAATCGCTGCAGAAAATCGCGACGTATGCGTAATGGTCCAATTGGTCATGTACCCACCATAACTAATTCCGGTCACGCCCATTCTCTTGCTATCCACCAGCCCTTCTTGGATGGTGAAATCCAAGAAACCCATGAGATCTTGAAAATCCTCTCCCCCCCAATCATTGATACAGGCACCAGCAAATTCCTGGCCGTAGCCCTGACTTCCTCGAGGATTAACAAAAATGACTCGGCGACCACGAGCCATCTCCATGAAATACTCATGGCGAAACACGTGACCGAAGGCTCCATGGGGGCCTCCATGAATGTAGAGAATGGCCGGCAAAGGTCCCCTACTCCCCTCCGGTGATCCCACAAACCCTTCGACAGAAAAGCTTCCGCGCGTCAACTCATAGTGCGTGAATTCGCCTAACTGCAGTTGTTGTAACAGGGGTTCGTTGAAGGAGGTCAGTACTTCCGCCACCCCTCCTACAGCACTAACACGAAAAAGTTCCGGGGGGTGATAAAAATCCTCTCCGGCGAAATAGACATTCCCACCTGCAATTGAAGGGCTATGGGCAACGCCGCTCCATTGCTCTAATAGCGGCGTGGGTTCCTGTCCCGTCACATCTACCCGATACAACATGCCAACGCCATTCACATGCACCTGCACAAATAAATACTGGCCATTAGCACTCCAACAAGGAGTAGCAAACCCTTCAAAACCGCGAACATCTCCGTGAGGCACCTCACCGACCTGTCGGTCCAGGGATTGCGTGAGATTAGTCATTTGACCTGACACGGTGTCGTGCACCCATAGCTGGTTTTCGGTGCCCCATCCATAGCTCCCATCATTCCCAATCCAAGCAAGGTACTGACCATTAGACGACCAGCTGGTCGACACGACCGCTCCACCGGGATCCAAGAAAGTTCGTGACTCCAAGGTGTCCAGCCTGAGTTCAAAAATCATCGCGTCATGCATATCCTCATCGACCTTTTGAGTCACATAAGTCAGGGATTTGCCATCAGGTCGCCATGAGTAGCTCATCACATCAAATTCGCCGTGAGTAAGTTGCACCGGCTCGGCATCGCGAGAAAAAGCGGCCAGTTGCACCAAATGGCGCCGCTGGGCATCGAAGTAGCCTAACCCGTCAAAGCGAAAAGGAAAGCGGGTCGTCACTCTTAAGTGAGATTCCTGTTGCTCATGAAATGTATCGTCGGCATTCTCCGTCGCACTCAACGCACGCGCCAGATCTACAATCGCCGTTTCTGGTTCCACGCATAATACCGTCACTGCGAGTGATAACCCATCAGGTGCCCACGATAGCTGCGCCGGGGACTTGAGCTCTTGCGATAGGGCCACCGCCTCTCCGCCGTCTGGCTGAATAGAGTACACGCGGTCTTTCCCCTCACGAGAGGCGATAAATGCCAGGTGACGACTGTCAGGCGCCCACTCGGCTTCTCCATCTTTTGGACCATGGGTTAACTGGCGCACGGTGCCATCTTCTACGTGATACAACCATAGAGAGGTCTCATTACGATCTTCAGCCAGGTTGGATGTCGAGAGATGAAATGACACCCATCTCCCATCAGGTGATGCTTTCGGCGAGCCCACGGCTTGAAACCGCATCCAGTCGTTCAGTGCAATCGATCGTTTCTCCAAAAACCACACCTCTTCTCTATGATCATTAATCGCTCTCATGCCTTCCTCTGGCTGACACACGCACAATGTCACCCTCATGGGTGCGCGCTATAATAGGCGGTACCAACCAAAGGGTACGCTGTCCACAAACGGATCACTGAGGGCATCCAGTTCCCGCTGCAACTCCGCGGGAATACTCACATCAACCGCCGTGAGGTTTTTCTCCAATTGTTCAACCCGAGTTGCTCCGACAATAGCGCTCGCCACTGTGGGGCGACGAATTAGCCATGCTAACGCCAGCACCCCCGGATCAACCTCGAATTGTTCCGCCAAATCCGCAAATTTATCGGCCGCTTGGCGCATCCGTTGACTTACCATTTCTTGAAACGAGGATTGCGTTTGCATGCGCGATCCCTGCGGGATCTCTCCACGACGATACTTCCCGGTAAGCAGTCCCCCCGCAAGCGGGTAATAGGCAATCATTCCGAGTCCCTCGCGTTGGAGCAGCGGCACCATTTCCACTTCCGGCGTACGATCCAATAAGGAATAGGACGGTTGAAGAGCTACAAAACGCTCCCATCCATGAACATCAGCAATCCCTAAAGCACGGGTGAGTTCGAGCACCGTATAGTTTGAAGCCCCAATATATCGTACTTTCCCTTGTCTAACCATATCGTCTAACGTCCGGACGGTTTCCTCAAGCGGTGTTTCTTCATCGAACGTGTGCACGTAAAACAAGTCGATATAATCCGTTTTCAGTCGCGACAAGCTTTGTTCGACCTGCTGCAATAGATGGCGTCGAGAGGTCCCGCGAGCATACGGCCCATCGCCTACAGGAAGACCGGCTTTGGTGGCGATGACAGCTCTTTCTCGCCGCCCATCTAATGCCTCGCCGACAATCATCTCTGACTGACCACCACTATAGCCATTTGCCGTGTCGAGTAACGCCACCCCCGCATCCAGAGCGCGGTGAATCAGTCGAATTGAGGTAGCCTTATCAGCACGGGAGCCAAAACTATTGGTTCCGAGGCCGAGCAATGACACTTTAAGTCCGCTTTGTCCAAGATGTGTATATTCCAACCATCTCACTCCTCTTTGGTCATGTGGATGAACCGGGACCCAGTCGGGACGACACCGGATTCATATCGTAAAGCACCTTCAGCAACTGATCTTGCGTAATCCCGCCGAGAAATTGTGCTACCGGGACATCTTTTAGCGCCCTCTCGATGGCGCGAGAGTCATATTCAATTCCCACCAGTGGTGCCGTCAGATTCTCGATGTCATGGTTGCCTAAAAAATCTCCATAAATGGTGGCCTGTTGGATTCTTCCATGACGCACGTCAATCAAAACCTCGATATCTCCTGACTTAAAGCGCTCTCGTCCTCGATAATTGAAAGGGGGAGACTCGCCAAAGTTCCACTCCCATCGTGAAAATCGCTCTTGGACCAATTGTTCAATTTGATGGAGACGCTCCGGGGTCAAGACAAATTCCCCGGCAATCCCCCCATTATGTTCGCCCAGATGTTCCAAGAGCGCATGACGAAATTGCTCAATGGTCACGTGTTGAGGCAAGTATGGACGAACATTGGTTACCCTACTGCGGGCAGACTTAATCCCCTTGCTTTCGATCTTATCTTGCCGCACGTGTAAAATTTTTGGTACCTCGTCCAAATTCTCGTCAAACAGAATTGTGCCATGATGCAACAGCCGCGTTGGTGTTCGGTACTGAGCATTACCGGAAAACTTTTGCCCTTCGATGGTCACATCATTTCGCCCAGTAAGTTGCGCGTTAACACCGTAATCTTTCAGAGTGTCAATGACAGGTTTGGTAAAGGATTCGAAGTCGTTAAAGTCGTGCCCTTCGTTGGACACCACCAAACTAAAGTTCAAATTCCCAAGATCGTGGTAGACCGCACCTCCTCCAGACATTCGTCGCACAATGGCCACATTATTTTGTTCGGCATAGGCGATGTTGACCTCTTCATGGGTATTTTGGTATCGCACAATAATTACCGCAGGGCGGTTATGCCACAACATGACATAATCGGCATCGCTCGGGGCTTGACGAACCAACCAAGAATCGAGAGCGACGTTAAAATACGGATTCGTACACTGGTTATGAATCACCTTCAGTGCCACACTGCACCTCCTCGGCGGTCATGATAGGGGAAGAAGAGCGATCACCTAGCACGGCAAATCTCCCCTCTCTATCATAGATCGAAACGCATTTGAGCAAATTGTCTTTCATTGTGGTAACATCGTTATAATTTTAGCAACCGGAATCACTTGGTGAGAGAGGAATGAGGTTCCCCATGTTAGGGATCATTCAACGTTACCGTGCGTGGCTTGATTTACCCGATATCGCAGCGGTAACGCTAGGTGAAGGCGGAACTCCGCTTGTCCCCTGGGCTATCTGGGGAGAAACTGAGGTGTTCTTGAAATTAGAAGGCACCAATCCGACCGGATCCTTTAAAGATCGTGGGATGACTGTCGCGGTGAGCGTGGCGCGGCACGAGGGCGCACTAGCGGTGATCTGCGCTTCGACGGGAAACACGGCCGCATCGGCCGCAGCCTACGCGGGACGCGCTGGCATGAAGAGCTTTGTGGTGATCCCCGAAGGCAAGGTAACCGCGGAAAAGATGGTCCAGGCCAGCGCTCACGGTGCACAAATTCTCTCGGTCAAAGGCAACTTTGATGAGGCCTTAATGATGGTGCGTCAAATCGCTGCTCAGAGTTCCCATATCGCTTTAGTGAATTCCGTAAATCCGTGGCGATTGCGTGGCCAAGAAACAGGGGCCTTCGAGATTGCAGATCACCTAGGTGGGGCACCGAAAGCCTTAGTATTGCCGGTGGGAAATGCTGGCAATATATCCGCATACTTTCAAGGATTTCGTCGGTACGGACAAGGTATTCCCATGATGATTGGCATTCAAGCCTTGGGGGCAAATCCCATGGTTCAGGGCCATGACATCGACGAACCAGAGACCGTGGCTTCCGCAATCCGCATTGGCCGGCCCGCAAGCCGTCACTTGGCTGAAGAGGCCGTGCAGGTGTCACAAGGGCAATTTCTGGACGTCTCCGATGCCGAAATCCTGAGAGCCCAAGAAGAATTAGCTCATGGTGGTATCTTTGTAGAGCCAGCCTCCGCCGCAGCATATGCGGGCCTCAAAACCCTACACGGTCGTAACGCCCTTCCCAAAGGCCAAGTGGTTGGGATTCTTACCGGTAGTGGCTTAAAGGATGGCAAGACCCCACTCAACTGGATCACGTCCTCTCCCATTGCGACAGACAGTCAACACATCGGCGCCGCTATTGACGATCTCTTAGAAGGGAGACCCACGCATGTGGCATATTAAGGTTCCTGCCAGTACTGCCAACCTGGGGTCCGGATTTGATTCCTTAGGTATGGCACTGGCTTTACCCCTGGAATGTTGGTTTTCTCTTAGTGAAGAGTTAGTGGTGACGGTGCGCGGTGAAGGTGAAGGAGTCCTCGAGGAGAGCGAAGAGAACCTGGTGTGGCGAACCGCCCAAATGTTACATCAGGAAATTAGCGGAATGCCAATGCCGCTCGGACATCTGACCATCAAAAGCCGCATTCCACTAGCGAGAGGACTAGGGTCCAGTGCCGCTGCCATCGTGGCAGGTCTCATATTGGCTAATACGATGTTGCCGGAGCGCCTATCGAAAGAGCAATTGTTAAGCTATGCTACCCAGCTCGAAGGGCACCCCGACAACGTCGCGGCCGCCTTATACGGGGGATTTGTGATGGCGTTTTCAGACCAAGGCCGAATTCGCGTCAGGAGCTATGTCGCACCGGAGCTACGCTGTCTCTTGCTAGTTCCGGATTACAAAATCTCCACGGAGGCGGCGCGCCACGTTCTCCCGAACAGTGTTCCTCTGGCCGATGCTGTCTTTAATGGACAACGACTCGCCCTGTGGATTGACGCAATTACTCGCCGTGACTGGTCTCTTCTTCCCCTTGCGAGTGACGACCGGCTCCACCAACCCTATCGAAAAAGCCTCATTTACGGCTTTACCGACCTCACAGAGACAGCGCTACAACACGGTGCCGCCTTCTCCGCACTGTCCGGCTCCGGTCCCACCATCATTACGTTAGTGTCATCAGACAACCTAGTTGCCGTGGCTCAAGCACTCACCACCACCGCGCTAGAGGTCATTCCCGTACCTTTTACCTTGCATGATATCACTCCGAGTTATTTTGGCGCCGAATCGGTGCTTGACGGATGGCAATGGCATAGTGGCGAGCGGATGGGTTTTAATACCCGCCAAGATCAACACGTCGGCCATGTCGTGTGTCGATAGCCCATTTCTCAAGAACACCGCTACGATGATTGCTATCCACCACTGGCCCTGCTATAATGCCGACAATACGATGATGGAGAAATAAGCCCAAGCCCTCGGACAAGCGAGCCTTGAGGGGTGAGAGTAAGGCACGAGAAGGCTTGGGCCTAAGGCACTCCGGAGTGCAGTCCTGAACCTAGTAAGGCTGCCGGTTCGCTCCGTTAAGGGCGTCGAGGCAGCGGGCGTCCTCCGCGTTCGCTGTAAAGTGTGGTGGTACCACGGGCTAAGGCCCCGTCCACACAAGGCCTTCCTTGGAGGAATTAGCGTATGTCCACGACACAACCATTAAGAATCCCTCGCGTGCTTCGAGAGCTTCGGCCACTAATCGGCCAGACGGTCACTGCACGTGGTTTCGTTCACCGCGTGAGACATCTGGGTCAGGTCACCTTCGTGATTCTTCGAGACGGTAGTGGGCTTTTACAAATAGTCTACCAATCCGCGAGCGACCAACCGTGGCCTCGCCTTGAACCCGAAATGAGCGTTGAGTCTATCGGAACCATCGTTGCTGACTCTCGAGCACCGGGAGAAGTGGAACTTCAGGCGAACGCCATTCGCATTTTGAGCACACCTACCTCGCCCACCCCGATATTTCTGGGCGGACCTCGTCTAGAAGAAGGGCTTGCCCAGCGACTGGCCGACGCGAGTGTCGCTCTGCGTCACCCCGAATCACAGAAAATATTTCGTATTCAAGCGCAGTTGGTAGCCGCGTTTCGACAGTATTTGACCGAGCGATACTTTGTGGAAGTACACACCCCCAAAATCATTTCTACAGCTACAGAAAGTGGCGCGAATGTGTTTTCCCTACCCTACTTCGGTCGCACCGCCTATTTAGCCCAGAGCCCCCAACTTTATAAGCAAATGTTGGTCGGTGTCTTTGGCAGGGTGTTTGAGGTGGGGCCGGTTTTCCGGGCGGAACCCCACGACACTGCTCGTCATCTTAGCCAATATACGTCTCTCGATGTAGAAATGGGCTTTATTTCTGGCCCAGAAGACATTATGCAGGTATTGAACGAGGTACTCGTCCATATGATGACGTCCCTTGAGGACACGTTGGAGGAATCCACGGCAATACGACCCAACGTGCCGAATGACTTCCCCGTAATCCATTTTACAGAGGCATTGACCCGACTATCTGCTGTTTTTGGCCCCGACGTGATGAACGAAGAAGATCTTTCACCAGCCCACGAACGCTGGTTGGGACAGTGGGCCAGCACGGAGTGGCAATCCGATTTCCTCTTTGTCACAGGATACCCGATGGCCAAACGTCCGTTCTACACCTGCCCCGATCCTGACCATTCCTCTTTCAGTCAAAGCTTCGACTTGTTATTTCGTGGCCAGGAAATTGTGACTGGGGGCCAACGACTTCATCGCTCTTTGGATTATGAACGGGCATTGGAAGAACGAGGATTAAACGACTCGGGGCTTAAGAGCTATCTTTCAACATTTCGTTATGGCATGCCCCCACATGGGGGATTTGCGATTGGACTCGAACGACTCACCGCACAACTGCTAATGCTATCCAATATTCGTGAAGCGACCCTCTTCCCACGGGATGTCAAGCGCTTGGTCCCATAGTCCCATCTCCACGGGCTATCTGCCCGTACGGTATCGAGGTACCCCCGAACGGCGGTACCTCGATACATAGGTTAAGATCCAAGGTCTCAGCAACAACAGTCTAAGGAGCGATTCGAATGCCCTAAAAGGTTAAGACCCGATGGTCTCAAGTCCGAAAGCCGCATGCACCTGATTGAGTGCCTCATGTGCCTCGCTACGGGCAACGATACAGGATATCTTGATTTCTGAGGTGCTAATCATTTGAATATTGATGGCCGCTTTCGCTAAAGCCCGAAATACTGTCGCCGCCACGCCAGCGTGATTGCGCACCCCCGCCCCTACAGCAGATACCTTAGCGACGTCGCCATCCACCACCAATGAGGTTCCTCCCAATTCGCGCAAGGTCTCTTGTGACACTTCGACTGCCCGGTCCCGATCGCGATCCGCCACGGTGAGAGCAATGTCTGCGCGAGCATCACTGTGCGACAGCGCTTGAAATACCAAATCAATGTTAATACCCTGAGATGCAATTCGCTCGCAGGCTAACGCTGCAACTCCCGGTTTGTCGGGAACCCCCATCAAGCCAATTTTGGTTAGGTGGGTATCCAGAGCTACCGCCGTTACCGGAAATTCGGGTTCCCCCCCCATGGTTTCAATCCGGGTACCCGGCTGCGACTCAAAGGTTGACCGAGCGTTTACTGTAACCCCTGACTGCTTGGCATAGAGCACGGCCTGCGTTTGCAGTACCTGCGCCCCTTGCGAGGCCAATTCCAGCATTTCGTCGTAAGACAAGGCGCTAAGAGCTTTAGCATTGGGCACAATACGAGGGTCAGCAGTGAAGACCCCCGGAACATCCGAATAGATTTCACAGGAATCGGCCTCTAGGGCTGCTGCCAGTGCAATCGCTGTCAAATCTGACCCGCCCCGACCCAGTGTGGTAAGAGTACCGTCTTGTGACGCTCCCTGAAATCCCGTAACGACAGGGACCACGCCACTCGCTAACATTCGGTTCAGGGGTTCGGCATCCACATTTTGAATGTGCGCTTGTCCGGGGACCGCGTCCGTGATGATGCCCGCCTGAGTCCCCATCAGAGCTCTAGCGGAAACCCCTCTGCGTGTCAGTACCATCGCCATCAGGGCAGCCGATTGCATTTCTCCGGTCACCATAAGAAAATCCATATTCTGCGATTGAGCGTTACCCCCAGCAGCACTCGCCATCTCCACCAATCCGTCGGTGGTATCGCCCATAGCTGATACCACCACGACCACCTCATGGCCCTGGGCATGCACCTGGTCAATCCGTTCCGCAACTGCCTCAATGTATGACAGAGTTCGAAGAGAACTCCCTCCAAATTTTTGCACGATACGCATACGTCATCATCCATCTCTTTCGCCTTAGCGTTATTCCTCCCATGATAACGCCTGGACTTCGTTAAGAAAAGCACCGATGTCGTAATCCGTCGACGTAGCGAAAGAGGCTTTGTCGTAACTCAGTGACCGTTTTCATGAAAATTGTTGGCGATTCCGCCTGACCACAGACATTAAGGGCTATTTGCAATCTAGGGTTGAATGGTCTCCTGCCTCATCTCAAGGGATTCAACCTGTTTTGTGCAAAATCTGGTGGATTGGTCCTTCGGAGAGATCCGCTGTATTGTGCAAAATGTGTTTGGAATAGCTGCGTGAGTCGGGGGTTCTTAATGCATATTCGGGCCGGTTATCATTCCTGTAGACGGTAATTCTTAGAGTTTGAGTCCATGGAAACGCCTCCGTACGATGAGTGTGTGCAGGGTCCAGGCCCGAAGCACTCATCCAGGAGGCGTTATTATGCACTCTAAGCAAATCCTCGCACAGAGTCAACGGATCGAGCGCATCACGCCCGCCACATTGGTGGTGGGTGTGGACATCGCGAAAGAACGGTACGTCGCGCAGGCCATTAACTTTCGTGGCATTGTGTTAACATCCCGAGCCATGGTATTTGCCAACGCGCGGCTCGAGTTTGAGCAATTTGTCGCGCGACTGCGCGACATCCAGACGGTGCACGGGATGCCCGATGTGGTGGTTGGGATGGAGTCGACGGGCCACTACACACACATCATCGTCACTTAGTTGGAATATTTGTGTGATGATCACAACGTGCTAACATAAAATCTGGGGGTGAAGGTAATGAAAATTGCAAACCTACTGGCACCCGGTCTGTTCTGGGCAGCCCTCGCTATTATCGTTGTGGGTGTAAGCATGGAAATTATTTCGGATGCCTCGTATCTGGGCTCTAATCCCTTTTCCCCACAGAGCCTCGCGTTGATGTTTGGGCAGGTGGCCTCTCCGATTTGGGAAGGATTAGCTCTTATCGCGAGCGGCGTCGTTATTGGTCGGTTGTATGGGGATTCATAGCACCCGAGAAGCCGTAGACAAGGTGTTATGGTCATGACACGGTAGACTCCGGAAACCCCGATCCTCTTGCTATAGAAGAAATGTAGTGCATGGGATCGACACTGTACATCGGACAGTTCTTGGTTCAATAGGTGAACAACTCGTGTCGCAAATCACGGACTCTTGGGGGCGAATGTCGATTAAGAATCTTAAGTGTACCCTCAATTCACGACTGTTTGGCAAGGAACGGGCACGTGCCTGATACTATGACCACTGAGGTGACAGCCCATGCGACGCTTGCAGGAAACGGACTACCCGGCAATTATTTCGAAGGTCGATGAGTGGTGGGGTGGGCGGGCGATGACGGCCCTGATCCCCCGGTTATTTTTCCAGCACTTTAATGAGAGCAGTTGGGTTATCGAGGATGATGGCGAGATCGTCGGCTTTCTTGTAGGATTTTTGTCGCAAACCTATGGCGATACCGGTTACATCCACTTCGTGGGTGTCCACCCGGCATATCGTTCAAAGGGTCTAGGGAGGCAACTTTACGAGCAGTTCTTTCAGTCCATGCGCGATAACGGGCGCCACATCGTCGAAGCCATCACATCGCCTATTAACCGCGGGTCGGTCGATTTTCACACCCGCTTAGGCTTCACCATCGTACCAGGTGATGCAATTGTAGATGCCGTCCCCATTCACCGGAATTATGATGGGCGTGGCGGAGATCGGGTGGTCTTACGCAAGGTGCTGGCCTAATGCCCGGACCTTGACCTGAGGAAACTACTTCGCGAAGCGAATAAGGTGCTTTCGGGGGCGATAGCGCAGTAGCTAGCGTCTGCGCTTGACCATGGTTCATGGGGCCGCCTTCGCATTCCAACCATCGGCAGGCTAGGATGCCGCCAACACGAACCGCATATTTCAACATGGGCCGGTCGTGCTGGAGAACGGAAGATTGACCCAAGAAATGAGGAAATCCCACCACATTTTGCCCATAGCAAAATTAAGATAGGATGAGACACAAGAAAAAACATTTGAGTTTGGAGGAGGATGGTGTCGTATACTTGTCCGGATCACTCTGTGGCGATTTTTGATTCATCGCACCGCTATCGATATTGGCTTCGCAGAACTTGGGACAGTCAACGCCCAACGGTGAATTTCATTATGCTAAATCCCAGTACCGCCGATGACGAAGTCGATGATCCTACCACCCGACGCTGTCTCGGATTTGCCGAGGCCTGGGGATTTGGAAGCTTAATAGTCACAAATCTCTTTGCCTACCGATCGCCATATCCTGAAGCACTAGCACGGGTCGCCACTCCCGAAGGGCGCGAAAACCAGAAGTACCTTGTGGCAGCGACTCGAGTATCCCAACTGATCGTCGTCGCATGGGGAATACATGGACGGATTCGCAATCGACATCAGTTGACGTTACAGCTACTCCATCATCAACCTTTAACAGCTCTAGCGGTGACGCGGCAGGGTTATCCTCGCCATCCGCTCTATCTCTCGCGCGATCTAATCCCGAATCCCTATCCATGTTCTTCCCACAATCCGGTTCAGTGATCACTATCCAGAACAATACCACGACCACTATCGACGGTCACCATTTGCCCGGTCTTCAAGGTGCTGACGGCCCCCGTCGCGCCCACCACTGTGGGCACGCCTAGAGAGACTCCCACAACCGCCGCGTGCGAGGTCAAGCCCCCCTGCTCTACGACAATGGCTTGCGCCCTTTCCATAAAGGGCGTCCAATCCGCATCTGTGCTGGCTGCCACGAGAACCTTTCCTTCAATATCGTCTGGGGAAAGCGCCGCCACCTTATCACGACTAAGCACGATCACCGGCGCCTTCACCTCACCTGCCGTCCCTAATCCTTGCCCACGAATTAATACTGTCCCGATGGTGACGACGCGCAAGACATTGGTGGTGCCGGCTTCGCCGACAGAAGCCCCCGCGGTAATGACGACACGATCCCCGGGGCTAGCCCATTCTGTATGTATTGCCACGCTGATAGCTTCATTCACCATACCTTCGAGTGAGCCGTGTGCTCGCATCAGGTGGGTATTGAGTCCCCACACCATGGTGAGACGACGAGCCACGGACTCGTGAGGAGTAAGTGCTAAAATCGGCACATGTGGGCGATGTGCCGCCATGGATTCCGCCGTGTGTCCCGATTCCGTGGCGGTAATAATCAGGCGCGCTTCTAGATCTTCAGCCGCGGTCAATGCCGCGTGACAGACGGCGTCGGTAATAGTGCCGTGGACATATTCGCGAGCTCGGCTGTCACCGGGATGCGCTTCACTCACTTCGGCTGCCCGGGCCATAACTTTCACTGCTTCAACAGGATGTCCACCGGCGGCAGTCTCTTCCGAGAGCATCACCGCATCGGTCCCTTCCAAGACGGCATGGGCAATGTCAGTAATTTCAGCTCGTGTTGGCCGTGTCTCATGCACCATGGACTCCAACATTTGGGTTGCCGTCACCACGGTCTTGCCCGCCCGATTGGCTGCATCAATGATCATCTTTTGCAACCAGGGCACATCTTCAGGAGGGTATTCCACCCCCAAATCTCCTCGCGCTACCATGACTCCGTCGGACATCCGTATAATGGCGTCCAAATTCTCCATGCCAAGTCGAGTTTCAATCTTAGACATAATGGGGATGCGATAGCCCATCTCCTCGACCGCTCGACGCACCTCTACGACATCGTCGGGAGTATGAATAAACGACGCAGCAATCCAGTCAATTTGCTCACGCGCCCCCATTAACAAGGATTCGTGATCCGCATCTGTCAATACCGGCAAAGGCCATGCCTTTTTGGTGCAGGTGATTTTTTTGTTCTGTGTCAGTCTTCCTCCCTCACGCACCTGTACTTTGGCTCGCGATCCTGAAGAAACCACGCGAAAAACAATGTTCCCGTCGCCCACTAATAATTCGTCGCCCTCTTCAAGAAATTCCAATACTTTCGGTAATGATGGCGACAGATCGCAATCATCGCCGGTTCCGATCACTAAGAAATCGTCTTTCTTAAGGTCGAGGCTCTCGCCTGAACGAATTGCGAGTCGCACTTCTGGCCCTGCGGTATCTAGCATAATTCCAATTGGATGGCCCGCCTCACGTTCAACGGTTCTCACCATCCGGATCACCTCTCGATGCTGATCAGTCGAACCATGTGAAAGATTGATACGAGCTACGTCCACGCCGGCTTGTACCAATTGATGAAATACCTCAGGCGTAGACGACTTTGGTCCGAGTGTCGCCACGATTTTTGTCCGTCTCATCGAATCCCTCCTGTCTTGCATTCACCTTATCAAAAGATTCCCATTTCAGATCGTCACTTTAGAACGATTTATGTGACGCATCAAGATGTGCTCGCGCCAATCGACCCGAATAGATGGAATGGCGATCCAAATGTTTCGCCGTCAGCGAAGAACCGACCACCGCCAGAACAATCGCCGGCAAAATACCGCTCACATGGTGGGTCAATTCAAACGTAAAGACAATCGCTGTCAGCGGTGCTTCCATGGCCGCAGCCAAAAACGCCGCCGCCGCCACTAATGGTTCGGTGGGACTCACCGCCAAGGTCGTTACCACATGGCCCAGCCTCCCCAGCAAAGCGCCAATGACCGCTCCGGTACTCAACGTCGGCGTAAAGAGTCCTCCCGAAGCCCCACTGCCAATAGTTCCGATCGTAGCCACTGGCTTCAAAAGAGAAAGCGCCAACAACCCTAGAATCAACCCGTTTCCACTAAAGACATATTGCGCTAAATCTCGACCATTCCCAAGAATCAACGGATCCCAAATAGCCAGAACACCCACGATGGCAAACACCACTGCTGGCAAGACAATCAGCGCCCATTTTTGCGGTCGATGATCATGCGCATATACGATACCTCGTGTATAAAGCCCCGAGAAGACTCCCATGATCGGCCCAATAACGACGGCAAATACTAACATCCCCCAATGGATGGGAGGAAGCGGTGCCACACGGTAGAGCGCTTGGTTGGGAAGAACCGACCACGACACCACGGTGGCAACGCCCGACGCCAATAGTGCCGGAAATACTAACGGGAACGATACCGTGCCCAAATATAATTCCAATGCAAATACCGCCCCAGCAAATGGCACGTTATACACCGCGGCCAGTCCAGCTCCCGCTCCGCAGGCAATGAGGATAAAGCGCTCCTCATCAGCAATACCGAGACGACGCGATAAAAAGTCAGCTCCTGCTGCCCCTACCCGTTGCGGGGCGGCTTCGCGCCCAATGGAGCCACCCATTCCTACCGTGACCTCGGATAGCGCGCTTTCAATATAGGTCCACAAAAAAGAAAGCGTCCCACGCTGTGTCCAAACCACTTGCGTCGGCTCGCCCGCACTTTTCTTAGCTCGATTGCGAATGAGATAAAGACCCAGTCCAGTGATGAGACCACCCAAAGCCAATACCCCTACCCGACGTACCCATCCAAAATGCGACACCATCACCGCATAGGAGGTCCCGGATGCCGGGAACGCCAAGTGCTGGGTGACGCGTAAAATCGTCATCATGATAATGGCACCGATACCCGCCAATAGACCGGTGGCTAACACAAGCCCCCAAAAACGTAGTGATAATTCGGTCAGTTTCTTCGGAATATTTGCCTGCTCGGTGGTACGTGGATCTGAAGCCATAACTCACCTCCGCATCTCTAGTATAAGATACGAAATCTGATTAATCGATTCGATTTCCCATCCTTTCACAATCCATGGAGGGGTTACCTCAGTGATAGAGGCATCACACACGCAATAAAAGTCCCAAAACGGGCACTCGTCTTAATAGCAATCCGACGAATTCGTAAGAAGGCGCATCGATGGATTATCATTCAAATCCGTATCACCTTATAATTTCTCCGACCTCAGACGGGTTCGGAATACCTCTCGATGATCGTAGACCTCGGGGGCTACCTATAGCCCGACACGGCCACATTGTTCCATTACGAGAACCGCCAACCCCTTGATGATCACTTTAGTTTACATTATTGTAATATCATGTTTACATCGCAACGGTACCATTCCCTTCGATGTTGCCAAGGTGTATCGTGAACATCACTGGAGACCCTAGGTCTCACAAAGGAGAGACGTTATGAAATTTGGATGGGCTCCCATATCTCTCGGAATTGGGCTAGTCGGTATGCTGTCGGCGTGCGGCACCACTGCCTCCACGTCGGTGGCCAAAGCCCCCCCAGTGGTCCATGGGCTGGCTAACGTGGCCTATGCGGGGTCATTAGAAGAAGTCAACAACTTGGATATGGGTCCAGCATTTGAAAAGGCTACGGGTAATCAGTATCAAGGTCAAGGCGGTGGGTCTTTTGGAGTGGCTCACGAAATTGCCTCAAAAACTTTAGCACCGAATGTCTTCGAAAGCATTGGCTATGCGCCCATTGAGGACATTGAACCTGGCTTTACCAAATGGGGCATGAGTTTTGCAGCAAGCCCGCTGGTTGTTGCGTATAGTCCGCACTCGCCCTATGCTGCTGAGCTGAACGCCATCAAATTGGGCAAGAAACCGTTAAAGGACCTCTTCACAGTGATGGCAGAGCCGGGCTTTCATCTAGGTCGGACCAATCCGAATACCGATCCCCAAGGGCAAGCCTTTTACATGATGGTAGAACTCGCGGCCAAAAAATATGACCTACCACAATCAACCACCACCGCGATTCTGGGATCGCTAGATAATAGCCACGAAGTGTATTCGGAGGAAGGCATCTTATCGCTATTGCAATCAGGTGGCCTGGACGCATCAAGCGCCTTCCTCTCCGAAGCCTTACAGCGCCATCTCGACTATATTTCCCTACCAGCCTCATTGAATTTTGCCAGCCCTTCGGAAAGTGCCCAGTATGCCAGTGCATCATTGAAACTGAGTGACGGCAGTACCATTCATGGGGTGCCACTGACTGTGGATATTACCACGGTCGGTAAACCCACCCCAGCGGCGTTGTCCTTTATAGAATTCGTGCTAGGTCCTAAAGGCGAGAAAATTATGAAGTCCCAAGGATATAGTGTGTTTTCTCCGGAAATTTCAGGTTCACGATCAGCCATTCCTACAGCCCTCAAGGACGACCTACAATGAAAAAAGTCACGGGAGCCATTGCTATTGTCGCGATGGCTCTGCTGTTTGTTCCCATCGCCATTTTGGCCACTAAAGCTGGGCAAATGGGGCAAGTACTGCATAGTCCCGGGACAGTCGCGGCCATCATGACCACGCTCGGCGCCGGCATCACCGCCTTGATAATTGATATGATACTAGGCATTCCTCTCGCTTGGGTGCTCGCACGTCGATTCAATGCATTGGGACAGCGTGTCGCTGGGACCGCGCTCATCGTTCCGCTTCTGATGCCCCCACTGGTGCTCGGACTTGTTCTCGCCTATATCGTAGGGCCAGCATCCCCGATAGGGGGTACCTTTGACCTTTCCAACACCTATGGAGGGTTGATCCTCGCGGAAGTATATGAGTCGCTTCCCTTCTTTGTATTTACCGCGTGGGGTTATCTGCGCACTATCCCTCGAACTCTAGAAGAGGACGTCTGGGTACTCGGCAAAGAACCGGCAGCGACGTTCCGGTTTGTCCTCTGGCCCATCGCTCGCACCGGGTTTGCCGTTGCTTCCGCAATGGCTTGGGCACGCATTGTAGGAGCATTTGGAGCCCCAGTAGTGGTGGCCTATCATCCGAGTGCTCTCCCGGTCGCCATCTGGATTCAATTGGAAGAGACCGGGCTTCCGGCAGCTCTAGGCTTGGCTCTTTGGCTCATTTTGGTTTCCTTGCCGTTGCCCATCTGGCTCAATTGGAGGTATGGTCGTGCTGACATTTCAAAGCGATAGCCCTCGCATCCATGGTCACTTTCATCTTGAGGCTGGAATTGTCGGAGTCATTGGTCTTTCCGGTTCAGGAAAAACATCTCTCTTTCGTCTTCTTACTGGTTTGGATCGTAATGAGACCACCTCCGTGCAGGTGAATGACCAACCTCTTCAGCGCATCGCCGTATGGCATCGTCCTATCGCCTATGTTCCACAAAAGCCGAGCCTCATTCCACATCGTACTGTTGCGTCGCAACTGCAGTGGATTCGGGGAAATTCACCGGTTTCTCTAGATGCTTGGGCAGAAATCCTTGACGTCGCAAAACTCATATCGCGTTATCCGGGGGAGCTTTCCGGCGGGGAGCAACAGCGCGTAGCACTACTTAGAGCGCTCATGGCCGATCGGCCCATTCTATTACTCGACGAAGCTCTGTCGGGAGTTGACCGTCCTCATCGCACCGCCATTTTTCAAAAACTTGTTGAATGGTGGCCCAATGATCGCTTACTACTTTTCTCCACCCATGATTGGGACGAAGCCGAAAGATTCAGTCAACAGTTGCTGTATGTGGAGCAAAGCTGCCTCTATGCACCTATTCCCCAACGGGAAATCCGCCCCCTGACGGAAAACATGGCCCATCTGATGGGATTTATCGGCCTCCTCTCAACTCCGCAAGGAAAAGTCTTTCTTCACCCCGACTTAATGCAGGCCGGGACGGTAGAAGGAGCTTTGTTCATTCCTGGCGAACTGACTGTTAGCGATTTAGGCGCCCTACAGTCAGCATATGACTTTCATATGGCTGACCAGAATAGGCGCTGGCGATGGAATGGCCCGAAACACACGTCGGGACAGTTTCAGGGAGTGAGCCTCACCCATACCATTTGGGGTGCCAGCGATTGGAGGGATTGGTGATGACGACCTTTGGTCAGTTTTTGCAGCAAGAGCGCCATGCACGAGGTTTGTCGCAACAGTCCTTAGCAGAACGGCTGGGCACAAGTCGGCAGACTATCATTGCCCTTGAAAAGGGGCAACATTGGCCCAGTCTCGAAATGGCGATGGACATGGCACGCATATTTGACTGCTCCCTCGACCGCTTGGCGTCCTTCCTTAGTACATCTGCGTCCGTTGCTTTGCGTCTTTTTCCTGGATCCGAGTTATTAAAAGGGGCTCAGCCGGTTGTCTGCTCAAGAATGGGCACCACCCGCATTATCGTACCGACCGCATTACTAGGGGCGACCCAAGACTACCCCGATGCTGTATGGGATCCTCGCACCCAATTGCTCACTCCACTCCCAGGGGCACGGCGCGAAGACCGGGTGATCCTGGTGGGGGGCTGCGATCCGTTTCTTCCCTGGCTCTCCCAAACCTTTCATGAAAAATATCCCGATTGGCACATTCAACCCATTCGTCTCTCAAGCCAGAGAGCACTCAAAGCCTTTCACGATCGTCTCTTGCACGTGGCGGGAATCCATATATTCGATGAGGTGAGCGGTCACTATAATCCTCAGCACCTAGTTTCCGTTCCCCATATCAAGATCCCGTATCTCAGGTGGGTCGAAGGACTTTTACACCAGATCGATGAACCGATAGAGCGCATTGCCATACGCGAGCCCGGAAGTGAGGCACACTCCCTCTTTGTTCGCCGCGGTCAACACCTCGCCCATCCCACAGAAACCTTTTTTAATCATCATAGTGTTCTCGAAATGGTGCGAACGCGCTCAAACTGGGCTGGAGTCGGTTTGGGAGCTCTGGGCGTTCCTCATGGTCTCGCGTTCGATCCCTGGGCTGAGGAACAATATGATCTTTTCATCGCCCGAGACGATGCGGCATCGGAGTGGGCCACGGCATTTTTGGACACAGTGACTTCCCGTCAACTCAGCGCCCGGCTCAGTCACCTTCCTCATATTTTGCACACCGCTCCCTAGTCTTTTCAAAACGTCCGTAGTCTTCCCCATTCAAGCAAATATGGTGGCTCACCGCCTCGTACCAAGATTGAAGCATCAATGGCTGGGGCTTCTAATCGAGTGACGAGTCGCAATGGCTTTGTGACGCTTAAAACCTCTCAATGCTACGAACTATTTTATAACCCCCAAGGGGGAATACCTAAAACGAGGTGACCTATTGCGTACTCGACAACGATTGGAGAGTCAAGGATTGCGAAGGGCGCTGTCCCATCGCCAAATGCAACTTCTTTCGATTGGTGGAGTCATTGGTGTCGGTTTATTTTATGGCTCGGGAGTCGCACTGCAACTTGCCGGACCATCCATTATTATCGACTACGCCATCGGCGGCATTATTGTGCTCATTATGATGCGGGCTCTTGGGGAAATGACCGTCGAAGAACCTCTAGCCGGATCATTTAGCCGTCACGCAGAACGCACAATGGGGCCGATGGCAGGATTTATCACCGGCGGAATGTGGTGGTTCTTTTGGGTATCCACTGTGATGTCGGAGCTATCGGCGATTGGCCTTTTGATCCAATACTGGGCTCCCAACTTCCCTCCGTGGATTCCCGGCCTCATTGCCTTAGTGCTCTTTACCTTGGCCAATTTGACCAGCGTCCAAGTTTTTGGCGAAGTCGAATTCTGGTTCGCGGTACTCAAGATCATCGCCATTGTGGCGTTTATTCTTTTAGGTCTTGGGCTGGCCGTCACAGCCATGACGGGCGGACATCACGAAGCCGGATTTTCGAACCTCTGGCGCTACCACGGATTCTTTCCCAAAGGCATAGGCGGCATGATGCAAGCCTTCTCTCTGGTGGTTCTTGGGTATAGCGGAGTGGAAACGCTGGCCGTCACCGCGGGGGAGTCAGAGGACCCGCATAAAGCGATTCCGCGAGCTGTCAACAATGTGAGTTGGAGAATCTTGATTCTTTACGTCGGATCGGTCTTTGTCATGCTCATCGCCTTTCCCTGGAATGCACTGGTTGGTCATCACACCAGTCCCTATGTCCTCTTGTTTGCACGAATCGGCCTCCCGGCGGCAGCCACCATTATTAATGGCATTATCATCACCTCGGGACTCTCCTCGTCCAATACTGGCTTATACGGTGGTAGTCGGATGCTCTTTTCCATGTCTGACAAACGCTTCTTGCCTGCCTCCGTAATGACCCTGAATAAACGCAAGGTGCCGAAGTTTGCCGTCTGGATTACCGGCGTTGGGATGTCAGTGGGCATTTTGATGACCTATCTCGCACCAAACTCCGTTTACGTCTGGATTTCCAGTGCCGCCTCCTTTGCCGCACTGTGGACCTGGGGTACGATAGTGATATCTGAGATGATTTTTCGTCGAAGGTTCCGCGGAAAACTGCGTTTCCCTATGCCAGGCTGGCCCGTTGTGCCAATCATCGGCTTGGTCCTCATTGTCACCACTTTTATCGCCATTGCCGTATCCCCACTAACAGACATTTCAGTGTGGGCGGGTGCGGTGTGGTTGCTGTTACTCGTCATCTGGTGGTTCACCTATGCCCGCCGACGCAATGCCAGCCACGAAAATCCCCTTTCTTAAACTCAAGAACTGTGAATGGCCTGTTGCAGTGCCCTCCACAACGGTGCTGCTGGATTATCCACAAAAGTGACCCTGGCGATGGACACGGAACATCCGTCCTCCATGCGCACAGTGATTTTCTTGCCTTGCGCACTCTCGAAAGTCATCGTGGCAACTCGTGTGACAAGGGGGCAAAACCCAAATTGCAACTGGTGCAAGGCGTTAATTTTGTTGCGGAGATCGATTAGCGCCCTGCGATTGTCCGACGTCACCTCTTGACTAACACCATCGACTGTAACGGTTCCTTGAAGGCGAACAGGTGAAAATAAAATCTTGGTCGCGAGCGGGCGAGGTGGATTGACGGTATCCTCTCCCCAGTACGCGTAGCAAGTCATCCCCGGCCGAGGCGAATACACCGTCACCGATATCACCAAGGCAGGATTGGATGCGGAAGAAAAGCTCAAAGACTGTTCGCCTACCCCGCTGCGACCATTCCCTAAGGTGCTTTGACTAACAACCCCATCACCCCTTTGATGAAATTCACGTTGAACCCATGAAATGAATTGGGAGGTAGGATCAGGCACGACATAGGATGCGCTTTCCCCTAAACGCGCATAAGGCGTACCCGGAATGGCAGTAATCACACCGCCGGGAAATTTTTGATGGCTTATCCGGCTTCTCTGGATGAGTGGAAGCGTAAGCGACGTCGTCCCCGGCACCCGGGGCACGGGCAGCGTCTCGCTGGCCTGATAGCGCAAAACGAGTGACGTTGTCGACGATGTGGGCGATGTAGGCGCAGCAGCAAGAGCGATGAGTGGTGCTCCTATCAATCCCAGTGCAATGGCGAATCCTTTCAGTGTCAGCATAGAGCCTCCGCTTCATTTGTGATACCGAGATCTCATCGTACGTCATAGAAGATTTAGTTCGGATTTCTCCCATCGCCCCGGCGAGAACACCAAAGCGTATTGAGCCGAACTTCTCTCCTGTCACCTATCAAGATAATACACCGGACCCGGCTAAATCCCACATCGTATGCGCCCAATGTCCGAGTGTCTGGATCATCGAATAAAGCTGGCACATCTCAAGAACTAGGCACGAATCACCTACTTTTGACACCTTCATCCATGGCGAATAGCTCGCTTTGCCCATAGGGTCTGTGCGGCTCAAGGCACAGCGGCTTGGGATTTTTCGCCTGGACCCGCCTTTCGCTGTTAATAGCTTCTGAAAATAGGGAGTTTCACACAAAAATGGGTAATATGATGGGTGAGCTTGTAGCTCATCTCCCCAACAACATTTGCAGGAGGTTACGTTGTGGAAGACTCTCATACATCCAACAACCGTCACGGGATATTAGGCGAGGTGGAAACGGTTGGCATTCAACCCGTTCCCAACAGCGAGCGCACCATGACGTCATCCAAAATGACCGTGGTATGGCTAATGGCCTCTGCATCAGCTACGACTCCCTTGATTGGAGCATTGCTATTCCACTTTGGTGTAGTCGACATGGTTCTCGCCATTGTGCTCAGTTGGCTCATTGGTCTTATTCCCGCGGGAATTTTTTCGGAAATGGGCCGAGAGGTCCCGGTCACGGGCCTTATCGTGGCGCGCAAGAGTTACGGTACCGTCGGAGCCTTTCTCTTCTCCGTCCTCTTTACCTTCGTAAATATGGGATGGTTTGGGCTAAATACGGCGGTAGCGGGAGAGACCTTAAATGCCATCACTCATTCTTCTGGAAGTTTGTGGTTTTGGCTAATTGGGGCTCTTCAGGTTATCCTGGTGCTATTCGGCATGAAGTGGCTGGAATACTTTTATCGCTATACATCGGTCATTCTTTTGGTCTGTTATGGAGTACTAACATTCTATCTCTTGTCTCACTTTCATGTTCGCATGCCTCGGGCGTCCACACCGATGGCATGGGGTGCAGCTATCACCACCATCGTCACGTTTTCAATTTTAGCCTGGACCTACAAAGTGTCCACCGTCTCTCGATTTGCCGTTCCATCACTAGAGACCCCAAAGCGCACCGGATTTTTCCTGGCGCCGTCAGTCGGCATTATGATCCCTGTATTAGTGATGGGGCTTATAGGAATGTATTCACAAGGAGCCACAGGAAACTGGAACCTGGCTCTATTGGGGGCACACGCTCCGGTATGGGGTGTCATTGCCGCGATTGGTGTGGCTCTTGCCATTATTCATACCAACGCCATGAATCTCTACCCATCTACGGTCGATCTGCTGGTAGCGTTAAATACGCTACGCAAGCCTACCCGATGGGAACAACCTCTCGCTACCGTCATTCTGGGAGTACTCGGAACGGTATTGGCTATTTTGGGAATCCTGAATCACGTTCAGGGCTTTCTTGACGTCATTGGCGACGTCATTATTCCTTTCACCTTCATCATGTTGGTGGACTGGGTTTGGGTGCAGAGGCGACGCACCCCTACAGAAGCATTTTATGAGCCACCCAAAACCAGTAAAGGCTGGTGGAGTTGGTCCGCAATCATTACCTTTGCCATTGGGGTTGTCATTAGCGTATGGGGCGGCGATTGGCTCCCTGGACTCTTTACGACAGTACTACCATTACCTGTCGTCGGTGGCGTGGTTGCAGCTATCTTGTTCGCTCTATGGGAAGTTCCCCAAAGCCACCGTTCGTAGCCATCACCACGATTCGAGGCAGAAGATAAGATCTGCCTCGAATCGTCTATGCCGAATGAGTCAAAGACCATTCGCCAGCGACATCTATGAGGATTTTCCCTGTGCTCTGGCGACTCTCCATCCATTGATGCGCGGCAGCCATCTCTGCCAATGAAAAATGTCGTCCGATCTGCATTACCAAATTCCCTTCAACCACATATCCCATGACAGTTCGAGCGGCACCTTGCAAGAGTTCGGGCCGTTCATTTCGCACGGTCCCGAGACTGTATCCCAATACCGAGCGACAACTTCCATGTAGATCGCCAACACGAATGGATCCAACGTCACCACTCGCGCTTCCGTAATGAACCAAACGGCCAAAATCGCGAAGAACCTCTAAACTCCTTTCTGACACCCCACCACCAATGGAGTCGAGCACCACATCCACTCCCGCGCCGCCAGTAATCCGATTTACTGCGGCCACAAAATCTTCTTGGTTGTAATTAATCACAGCGTCGGCGCCTAACGACGTCGGCACGGCCTTCTTTTCATCCCGTCCCACTGTTCCGATGATACATGTTGCTTTCAAAATGCGTGCCAGTTGAACTGCTGTCGTGCCCACTCCACCCGCTGCGGCATGAATTAAGATGGTCTCTCCAGGTTCAATTCGCGCCACATCGTGAAGCAATTTATAGGCGGTCAATGCGACAATCGGCAATGCCGCTGCCTGGTCCCACGATAGACCATCCGGCAACGGAAAAACCAATGCTTGGGGTGCCACAACCCACTCCGCATACGCTCCTTGAGAGGGAAATGCGGCCACCCGCATGCCCGGCTGCACTGTCTTTACCGCTGAACCCACTTGTTCGACAATACCGACCGCATCTAATCCGGGAATAAAGGGCAATTTCGATCCCCCATGATATCGCCCTTGTCGAGCTTTGATGTCGGCAAAGTTTACGGAGGTCTTAATGACTCGAATCAAGACTTCATGTGCCTCAGGGACGGGTGTCGGGAGCTCTCTTAGCGTAAGCACCTCTGGTCCTCCAAGACGTTCTACAACGATAGCTTTCATCCCTAGTTCACCTCTCGTTTCTCTATTGTACTAAAGAGGCCCCATTTCAAGCCTACGTTTCGTGTGATAGCGCCTCGACCACACGCGTGAACCTTTAGAGATACCGTGCCATTCCTCCGTCAACATCTAGTATGACCCCCGTAAGATAGGACGCCTGGTGAGACAGGAGAAAGAGCACCGCCGCTGCTGCCTCTTTAGGTTCCCCAAATCTTCCCAATGGGATATCGAACTCTCGAACGCGGTCATGAAAAAATTGCTCATCTTTGGCCATCCATTGCCCAGAATAAATAAATCCAATACTCGCCGCATTGACACGAATATTACGCACCGCTAATTCACGAGCAAGCGCCTTAGTGAGTGAACTGCAGGCCGCGCGATTTACGCTCGAAGCAAAATATCGGGGGTCTGGGCTCTTTCCGACGATCGCGGTGATATTTACAATCCTTCCTCCATCGGGCATGATCTGCAACGCGTGTCGCGTCATCCGTACTTGAGCCATTACCTTCACGTCAATGTCCTCGCGCCATTTCTCATCTGTCAGTTGTGAAAAGCCTCCTGGAATGGCTCGTCCCGCATTGTTAACCACCATATCGACGTGGCCCCATCGGTGCTCCACCTTGCTTACAAAGGCGCCAATGCTTTCAGGATTAGAGACGTCCAGTGGCTCCACCATCAGTTCATCAGCATCATGCATCAATCCCTCAAACTCCTCCACATGCCGAGACCCGGTTGCCACCCGCACCCCTTCGTCCAAGAGCGCCTCCACCACTGCCCGTCCAATCCCTCTGGAACCGCCCGTCACAATCGCCACCTCATTGCTAATCCCTAAATCCATAATCGTCACTCCTTTGCACGCGTTCTATGTCATCAACCAATAAGAACCGTCATGATTTGCCTGTATTCGTGGTATATTTAAAAAATTCCTTCTTAAATTAAGAAGGAAGGGCATCTCTGGCTCCGTTTGATCAATTGACTAACGATGATCAGACTGGGATAAGTCCATCAGAACGGTTCTTGCGAACCATTTGTCGCTCAGGCAATATCGGCCTGCTGGCCCCCTTCTCCGCCCATCCTGGAGGGGCCACGAAGACTTCACACGTCTTTTACGCCACACACTGTGGTAGACCACTAAAATTCCAAGACTTTGATTTCTTGGATATCTCTCTCCCCACTCTTTACATATATCTATGAATTTGGCATAATACCGAAAAGCCCCGTGAACGAGAAGAATTTTATACCCTCTAAGAGAAAGCTGGGACGATGGAAACCAGTAGAGCGGATAAAATTCGATTCCACTCGGGAGGGTTTCGACGACGAGTCGAACGCTAGCCGACGTATCGGCACATGAGCGGATGGAGCACAATCCATCAATTAGGGTGGCACCGCGGTAATCCCGTCCCTAACTGGGGGCGGATTTTTGTATTCCTTCCGTCCTTTCACATATCACGTGACCGACTACTGAAGGAGGACGATTTGATGCATATATTATTGCCGGGCCCCACGCCGATCCCCAATGCTGTCGCTCAAGCGCTGATGACTCCGATGTCTGATCATCGGGGAGCCCCGTTTCGAGAAGTGCAAGGCCAGGTCTTAGACGGTCTCGCCGAACTCTTTGCGACATCCACATCACACGATGTCGCAGTGTTTCCCGCTTCTGGCACCGGTGGATTAGAAGCTTCAGTCCAAAATCTTCTGATGCCGGGCGACCTCGTATTGGTCGTAGAGACAGGTCTTTTCGGCAGGCGATTTGCCGAAGTGGCTAGAGCCCAAGAACTACAAGTCGATCGATTAACCGTTCCTTGGGGAAACGCATTTACCGTGGACGAAGTCATGGAAGCCGCACGGCAAAAGCGCTATCACGCAATTTTAGTCACCCACAACGAGACCTCGACAGGCGTGCAAAACCCTGTCGAAGCGTTAGGGCGTGCACTGAGATCCTCTGATCTTACACCCTTCTATATCGTCGACAGTATTAGCGGTGTTCCCTCACTTCCTCTGCGGATCAATGACGGCGTTGACGTCATTATCGCAGCGTCTCAAAAAGGATTTATGTGTCCTCCCGGGCTCGCCATTTTGGCATTTTCTCCTCGCGCCCGAGATGCTGTATTGACGCACAGGCCCGGACGCTTCTATTTCGATGTTCAGCCCTATCTCCAAGGAAATCTGCCCTATACACCAGCCGTGTCGCTATGGTATGGCCTCCGGGCAGCTCTGACACAGCTAAAAGAGGAAGGGGCCGAAGAACGACTCCAACGTCACCGCTTATTGCGTGACTTAGTCCGTGCCTATGGTAAGGCGGGCGGACTCACTCCCATGGTCGATGACGACATTGCCTCCCCTACTGTGACCGCATTGCGGCTCCCCACAAGCATCGAACCTACAGCCCTGCGTCAAAATCTTGAACGTGCCGGACTGCAAATTTCCGGAGGACTAGGCGAGTGGCATCACGACGTGATCCGTATCGGTCATGTAGGTCATGTGGATGTTGGAGATCTCTGGGCAGGGCTCGGACTGTTAAGTGCCTTTATACCTCACCCAGAGCTGGCCTTAGCCGCTCTTCACAAACTATCGAAGACCCCAAAATGACTTTCACAACTCACCCGCGAATAAAAGGAGCCATATTATGAGTCGCCCAAAGATCCTAGTGACAGAAACGCTTGGTCCACGAGGGCTGGAATATCTAGCCCAATATGCGGACGTCGATGCGCACGACCTTCTTCCGGTAGGAGAACTTCCTCGTCTCATCGACCATTACGATGCGGTGATAATTCGTAGTGCCCATCGACTCACCCGCGATTTGCTCTATAATCATCCCCGCCTTAAAGTGGTAGCGCGCGCCGGAGCCGGCGTAGATAACGTTGATTTAGATGCTGCTACCGAGTTTGGCATCGCGGTCATTAATGCACCGGGCGCCAACGCCATCGCTGCGGCTGAACACACCTTTGGCATGTTATTGGCGGTGATGCGAAACATTGTGGATGGCAATCAGCATGTGCGCGACGGCGGCTGGGACCGGGCACGGTTTCTCGGCCAGGAGCTCTTCTCGAAGCGCCTTGGCATCATTGGCCTTGGCCGCGTGGGCCGTAATGTCAGTCGGATCGCCCATGGGTTTCGCATGACGGTCAGCGCCTATGATCCCTACCTCACTTCAGAAATCTTTCAATCCCATGACGTGAAAGAAATAACCCGTCTCGAGGATTTACTTGCCCAATCCGACGTTCTTACCATCCACACCCCAAAATCAGGTCCAAAACTTGATAAGGCGCTGTTGCGTCTACTGCCATCTGGGGCGGTGGTCCTCAATATTGCTCGTGGGGGCCTAATTGATGACACGGCCTTAGCGGAATTGATCACTGAAGGACATATTGCAGGAGCGGGTATTGATGTGTTTTCGCCCGAACCTCCTGCTCCAGAATCCGCATTACTGCACGTGCCCCATGTTGTCACTACTCCCCATCTAGGGGGGTCCACACACGAAGCCATGGTAGAAGTGGGCATGATGACCGCTCGAGGAGTGCTCGAAGCACTCGACGGGAAGACCCCTCCGAACCTGGTTAACGTCCCCATCCCCGATGTTCCGGAATCTCACCTCAAAGCCTTGGATCGCGCCATCAATGTCCTTGGAGGTATCTTTTCCACCTTCTATCGCAAGAGCGACACTCCCTTAGTTCTGAATCTCAGCCGTGGTTTGAATGGTTCGGCCATCCCGTGGCTCAAGCAGGCCCTCTTGGCTTCAGTGCTGCAAAACCAAGTGGATGAACGAGTCAACACCGTGAACTCTCTCCTCATTGCTAAACAACAAGGCGTACAATTGCTGGTCAATACAGACTTGGCTGATGAGGGCGAAGCGCGACTGCAATTAAGATACGAAGGGCAAAACGATACCCAAGTCGAAGTAGCACTACAAAAAGACGTACTCCAAGTCAAAAAAATTGCGGGCATCGCGCTTGACTTTCCTTGGTCAACGCCTGCTCTCGTGACACGCCACCAAGATGCACCGGGAATTGTTGGCCGCGTGGGCAGCTTAGTGGGTGACCACCAAATTAATATCGGTCAATTGTATCTTGGTCGAAGGGGCCCCGGCCAAGAGGCTCTCATGATTCTCACGCTTGATACCGATCCTTCGACCGAGCTACTCGAGACGCTCGCCAGGGAGCCCGGCATCTCTGAAGTTTACGTATTCAGTAATCTTTAGCGCTCGGCCCAAGCAGTGCTGCGCGCTCGGTAGCCGAGATTACGGCGGTACGGAGGATGTCGGGCCATTGCGCCTCGCCAAGCACCTTGAGCAGCGCTTCCGTGGTCCCGCCGGGCGAGGCGATATCAGAAATCCAGTGAAGGATTGCGGTCGACGAACGGTCTCGCACCATACGGGCCGTTCCTTCGACCATGGAACTCACCAATATTCGAGTCTGGTCCCGTCGCGCCCCTAAGGCCACGCCTGTCTCAATCAAGGCATCCAACAATAATAAAACATACGCGGGGCCACTTCCCAAAAGTGCCGTATAGGGATTCATCAACGTCTCATCCACCGCCATGACGAGCCCGAGTTCGGACAACAGTGTCACTACCTGTTGTTCTTGCTCCTCCGTGGCCCCATTAAACGTACAAAGCGTCGTCGACGCACCATACTCTGATAAAATGTTCGGCATGATACGGGCCAAGGGGCTCCGCAATCCCAATTCACGCAGACTCTGAAGATCCCAACCTGCTACAGCCGACACCACCATGGCCTCCCCTAAATAGGGTAATAATTGGGCCACGGCTTGGGAAACATCCTGGGGTTTCACCGCCAAAACCACTATCTCCGACGTGGTCACGGTGTTAAGATCATAGTGAACTGATTGCCATTGCGCGGCCTCCCAAAGATCTCGGTGATTTTCTGATCGCGCCACAATGGCAATGCAATGCTTTCCGCCAGTGACACGATCCCAGCCCTGTACCAGCGCCCGGGCCAGATGTCCAGAACCAATAATCGTCATCGTACTCACCCATATTCTCCTTTCCCCACAAAAAAATCCGCCCCTAAGGGCGGACAAGTCCGCGGTACCACCTTAGTTATTGTCTCACGACAATCACTTCAAGTTCCGATAACGGGGGTCCGTGCCGTCACTGCAAAAACTGGGAAGAGTGCCGCTAATGTGGTCTTTCACTGGACACCACTCGCTACGCCAATTGAACACTCGTAGGTTTTCTGACGACCATAATTTTTCAATTATTTTACTACACTATCGAGGTAAAGTCAACCTTTCGATATGACTCACAAAAAAGGTACTCGAAAATGGTTCGTTGCCTCACAACAAAATGTACTCGAAAAAGGAGTGTTGTGATGGCAACCCGAAGTGTGC